>NZ_MAIS01000087.1:0-27704 GCF_001680695.1 Paenibacillus sp. KS1
ACAGCGCATGCGCTGTGAATTGGTGGCATCCCTGCTGCACCGTCCTTCTGTGCTATTTCTGGATGAACCGACGATTGGACTCGACATTGTCGTGAAGACGGAAATTCGCGAGTTCCTGAAGCAGCTGAATGCAGAGCATGGAACTACGATTTTGCTGACTACCCACGATTTGCAGGATATCGAAGCTCTATGTACGCGTGTCATTATGCTCGATGATGGACGCATTATTTATGACGGCGGATTGGACACGCTCAAGTCGACGTGGGGCAAGGGACGAGAGGTCCGTTTCCAATTTGCGAAGCCTATGCGAGCAGGTGATGTTGAGGCGCTTACGTCCGGCCTTGATGTGGAATGGACAGTTGAATCTCCTTATGAAGCCGGAGTTCTTGTGCCATTTGCCACGAATGTATCGGATGTCATAGGGCGAGTGGTTGGCGGTGCGTCGATATCGGATTTGAGCATTATTGAGACGAATACCGACGATATCGTTCGTGAGATTTACAAGGCGGGCACGGCGGAGAAGCCGGAAGGACTGAGCCCTCTCTTGGCTATGCAGGCGCAAGAGTCGAAGACAGAAGACCTTGAATACAAGGAAGAGAACGACAAGGAGAAGGAAGCGGTGACTCATGGCTAGCGCATATCTTGAATTTATCCGCATTCGCTTCCTGTTGATGCTGGCTTACCGTGTTAATTACTATTCCGGCATTCTCATCTATACGCTCAACATTGGCGTGTATTATTTCACCTGGCAAGCGATCTACGGCGGACAAGGAACACTTGCAGGCTTTACGGCTGACCAGATGACGACCTACATTGCGGTATCTTGGATGGCGCGCGCCTTTTACTTCAACAACATGGATCGTGATATTGCCACGGAAATTCGAGATGGCAGCGTAGCGATCCAATTTATTCGGCCTTACAATTACCTATTCGTCAAGCTGATGCAGGCGTTCGGCGAAGGCTTGTTCCGGCTGCTGCTCTTCATGGGGCCAGGTATGATTATCGCGTGCATTCTCTTTCCAGTGAAGCTTCCGCAAGATCCGAAGCAGTGGGCCGTGTTCGGTGTCATGCTGTTCATGAGCTTCTTGATCAATTCGCAGTTGAATATGCTGACAGGATTGACGGCCTTTTTCATCGAAAATAATGAGGGCATGATTCGTATGAAGCGGGTTGTCGTCGATTTGTTCTCTGGTGTTATTGTACCGATCAGCTTCTTCCCAGGCTGGCTGCTCGCGTTGAATGAATGGCTACCATTCCAAGCGATCACGTATTTGCCGAGCTCTGTATTTACAGGCAGAGTGGTGGGCGATCAAGTGTGGGCGGCACTCGGCATCCAATTGCTGTGGGCGGTAGTGCTTGTTATTCCAATTGTGCTGCTGTGGCGTTCCGCGCGCAGACGCTTGTTCGTGCAGGGAGGTTGATCACGATGTATTACTTCGGACTTGTTAGTGAGTATTTGAAAAACTATATTAAAACACGCCTTACCTATCGTGCAGACTTCTGGATAGAGATCGCATCGGATCTTCTATTTCAGGTCACGAATTTAATCTTCATCTTCATCGTTTTCATGCATACGCCAACATTGGCTGGCTGGACGCGTGATGAGATGGTGTTCGTCTATGGCTATTTCATGATTCCATATGGCATATTCAGCTGCTTCTTCAATCTGTGGGGGTTCAGTGAGCGATATATCGTAAAAGGGGAAATGGACCGGATATTGACGCGTCCAGCGCATAATCTATTTCAGATTCTCCTTGAAAATGTAGATCCCCCCTCCATTATCGGATCTATCGTCGGTGCAATCATGATGGGCATTTGCTGGAACAGGCTTGGTCTCGACTTCGGCATCATGGAGCTGCTCATGCTGTTCGTGATGCTGATCGGATCGGTGATGCTGTACTTCGGCATTTATTCTGCACTAACATCGATTTCATTCTATTCGGATGCGCCGACAGGCATTCTGCCGCTCGTGTGGAACATTCAGAGCTACGGTCGTTATCCGCTAACGATCTATAATCGGTTCATTCAAGTGCTGCTCACATGGATTCTGCCGTTCGCATTTGTGGGCATCATTCCTGCCTCTTACTTCATGGAGGGCAAAGGATTGCAGCAGATGGCGCTCCTGACACCGGTTGTGGGAGTTATCTTCTTCGCCCTTGGGTTAACGCTGTGGAACATCGGTGTTAAGCGATACCGCGGGGCAGGATCCTAATTGAATAGGTTGTCGCCTTCCAAGTCAGCAATAGGTTTGGAAGGCGTTTTTTTATACACGTAGAAAGAATTAGAATCTAAGCCTCGTTGTTTTTGAAAAAAAGAGTGGGGGATGATAAGCTTAATGCAATAGAACGGCAGTCTTGGCTGCTGGGAAGGAGCCTCATACGAATGACACAATCCACGCAAGTTGAACTTGGACAAGTTATCCCTGACTTTACGCTGCCGGCATCTACCGGACAGGACGTGAAGCTGAGCGACTACCGGGGCAAGAAAGTCGTGATTTATTTCTATCCGAAGGATATGACGCCAGGCTGTACACAGGAGTCATGTGATTTCCGTGATTATCATGGAGACTTTGAGAAACATGGCGTTGTCGTGCTTGGCATTAGCCCAGATCCGATCAAGTCGCACACCAAATTTATTGAGAAGCACAGCCTGCCATTCACGCTGCTGTCTGACACGGAGCATGAAGTAGCGGATCTGTTCGGAGTATGGCAGCTTAAGAAGATGTACGGTCGCGAATATTACGGCATTGTTCGCTCGACCTTCCTCATTGATGAAGAAGGCAAGCTCATCAAGGAATGGCGAAGCGTCAAGGTGAAGGGACATACGAATGAAGTGCTGGAAGCGGTACGCGAGCTCGCATAGCGTCGCTTCATCTATATAGAA
The DNA here is from genome assembly GCF_001680695.1 of Paenibacillus sp. KS1. Classification (NCBI taxonomy): domain Bacteria; kingdom Bacillati; phylum Bacillota; class Bacilli; order Caryophanales; family Paenibacillaceae; genus Paenibacillus; species Paenibacillus sp. KS1. The sequence goes on from NZ_MAIS01000087.1 coordinate 2,884, forward strand.
AGGGCTGTCCCCATCAGGGAGACACCAATGAATCAGTCCCGCAAGGAAGGGAAAGACGCCTCCAAAACCACTGGATTAGTGGAACGGAAGCGTCTTTTTTCATGCAACTTCACAGTAATACGGGGTACCCAATGTCAACATTGACTTCTGGGGAAGCCCTTTTTCAAATCGTGGCATGTACTTAGTTTAGTACACACGGTGGATAACATCCTCGAAATCCGGCTCTTCCATATGAACGTCTTCCACTTCACCGAATTGACCCAGGATGCGGAGTGCTTCCATGGCACTCAGCTCCTCGCGATTGCATTCCACGGTTAAGGTCTGGCCGTTCAATTCACGGAAGCGAAGCGGGCTGGGTACGTTTTTAGATTGGTCAGGGATTTGGCAGCTGCTTCGATAGGTAACCGAGATGACAGTCGGCAAGCCGATGCGCTTGCGCAGGTCGTCGATTGTGCCGTCGAAGCCGAGCTTGCCATGATTAATGACGATAACGCGATTGCACAGCTGCTCGATATCGTCCATGTCATGTGTTGTCAGCAGGATCGTCTTGCCGAGCTCCTGATTAATCGTCTTTAGGAACTGGCGAATATTCTTCTTGGCGATGACGTCGAGGCCAATTGTTGGCTCATCGAGAAACAGAATGTCCGGATCATGCAGCAGCGCGGCCGCGATATCGGCGCGCATTCGCTGCCCGAGCGAGAGCTGACGTACGGGCGTATTCATGAACTCGTCCATCTCAAGCAATTCGGTCAGCTGCTTGATGCGCTTCTGCTTCTCTGCAGGATCGAGCCCATACATCGCGGACAGAATATCATAGGAATCTCGCGTCGGCAGATCCCACCATAGTTGAGTGCGCTGTCCGAAAAGGACACCAAGCCGGCGGGTTACTTGCCGACGGGCCTTATAAGGACTTAGTCCAAATATCCGCACGTCGCCAGATGTCGGATGCAAAATGCCAGACAGCATCTTAATTGTCGTAGACTTGCCTGCGCCATTCGGCCCAATATATCCGACGAATTCACCGCTATTGATCGTGAAGCTGATGCCCTGAACAGCTTCCTTCACAATCTTGTCGCGAGAGATTAGGGAGCGAATGCCCTTGAAGGCACCTTCCTTCGGGGCGGGCCGGACGAAGCGTTTATGTAAATCGGTTACGGTAATCACGAGTATCCCCCTTTAATTCCGTTCGTTACGTGTGTTGCCTGTTGCTTTTTCAGGTTGATTGTTGCCGTTATTGCATTCTGCTCTATAGCTAGTTTTATATCAAGCTGCTGATCGAACTTCATACCGAACTACATATCGAGTTCCATATCGGGCTCTGCATTGTGCTCAATATGGACGTCAGCTTAGCTCCCTGTGCTCTGATAACGGGAAATCCCAATCTTCCACACGCGCAGGGCAATCAGGAACACGACGGTCGTAATCGCGGTGGACAGACCAATTAGCCATATGCCGGATTGATGACGCAAGATGTAGAGCGAAGGAATATAGTTCGCGAACCCGACGGGAATGATGCTAAGCAGCACTCCTTGCATCCATTTCGGATAAATGGTCATTGGGTATTGCGCTGCCGTACGAGCAGCATCCTCCGTAATGTTCTGCAATTCCTCGATACGGGTTACCCAGAAGCCGGCCGATGCGGTTAACAATCCAATGGCAAACAGCAGGACGGCACCCGATAAGATGACAAATATCGTGAGCGGTATGGCAGTCCATCCAATCTGTCCGCTGCGCATCATAACATTCATGCTGATGGTCAATATCGCGGTTCCTTGGATGAACTCTCCGAGCCTAATGGAGAAATTCTGTGACATCAGCGCCAGCAGTACAGGGACAGGACGCAGGAGCAGACTATCAAGAGCTCCGTTAACCAGATAGTTCTCCAAGTGGTGCACGTCCGAAGCAATCATTCGGTATATTGCCTTGGACAAGGATAAGATGGCATACAAATATCCAGCCTCCGCCAAGCTCCAGCCTTGGATATGGCCGAACTTCAGCAAAATGACTGCAAGCATAAGAAATTCGACGACACTGATAACGGCCGCCATTAGCGTAGAGAACCAGAAATTAAACTTGTACTGCATGCGGCTGCGAATACTTGCGCGCACGAGCAGCACATACATACGAATCCACTTCATCCGCCCTGCACCTCCACCTTGCGTCGCATAATCCCGGTAACGGCGAGACATGCGGCAGTGAATACGATGCACCACATCAGCGAACCTAACAGCGCGGACGGGGATTCCATGCCGAGATAGATTCGAGTAGGGACATAATGCAAGAACGGATAGAATGAGGCACGACTAATGTCGGCAAGCCAAGATGGCAGCCATTCGATTGGAATGAGAAAGCCCGACAGCAGCATGCTGAACGCATAATTGACCCAGTACAGCCAGACTGATTCTGTTGTCCAGAGCGCAGCGGCTCCGATCAGATAGTTCAGGCAAATTGAAATGTACGCGGCCAGCGTCAAAGCTACAGCGGTCCACACGTAAGTGATAATGGTAGAGGGGACGTGAAGCGGCATTACGAAGAAATATAAAATGTAGATCGGTAAAAACTTGTACACGAACTGGTAGGCGATTTGCCCCCATTCCTTGCTCATCAGCTGATAGAACAAGTGAACGGGACGAACGAGATCAAGGGCGATCTGTCCGGTTCGGACGGACTGCTGGATGCCAAGTCCATTCGTTAGAAAGGCAGCAACCCACAAGCTAGCTTGATTGAAAGCGACGTAGCTTACGATGCCATTCAAGCCATACTCGCCAAGCGGCCTTCCTTCGCCAATCCCTGTCCAGATCGAAATGTAGATAAATCCGAACATGAAGCTGGCGATGTTGTGCACCATATGGGCACTGCGGTATTGCAAATTACTGAGATACTTTTTGCGAGCCAAAGTAAAAAAGAGCATTCTCCACCTCCGTCATCTTCTACGTATTGCGGCGTGCCATACTAGTGATGCTAGGTGAAATGAATAAAAAGAGAGCGAGGAATATAGTACCAGATACGTTGTTGAGATGGCAAGTATTATTTTGGATGCAGCACGGAACGGCTGAAAGTTAATACTCATATTCCTGTCCTTGTTCCTATACTTGCCAACACCTAGATTTACGATATATAGTATATCTAGGTATTACATAGATATGGGAGGGATAATCGATATCATGCAGCCTAAGGTTAGCAAGGAACTATTAAAAGGCAGTACGGCTATGCTTATCTTGTCCATGCTGGAGAAGGAAGAAATGTATGGCTACGAGTTGTCCAAGCGATTGGAAGCCGCGTCTTCGGGATTGTTCGCTCTAAAGGAAGGGACGCTGTATCCAATTCTTCATGCACTCGAAAGTAAAGGCGAGGTGGAAGCTTATTGGAATGAGGCAAACGGCAGAGCCCGCAAATACTACCGAATTACGGAACAGGGGCGCAAGCTTCTGCAAGAGAAGACGCAAGAATGGCGCTTATTCCGTCGTTCGCTTGATCAGGTGCTGGGGGAGGTATAGGGATGACGCGGAGTGAGGAAGGAAGAGACACGAAGCACAGCTCTAACCTTGAACAATTTGTAGGTGATGTTCTGGCTCACGTGAAGGCCAAGCAGATGCACGGTGAGATTCGAGCAGAATTGCTGGATCATCTATTGAATGAGATCGAGTATGGGATGGATCATGGTATGGATGAATCAGCGGCTGCACAGCAGGCAGTGCGCAACATGGGGGGGCCTTCCGTTATGGCAGCGCAGTTCAATCAGGTGCATCGTCCTAAGGCGCCTTGGAAGCTATGGATATCCGTATTCGTGTGGATTGCTATTTGTGTAGTTGGCTTGTTTGCCGTGCAAGCTGGGAATCCTCAAGATCTTTATCGCTTATCTGCCGAGGGCTATGCATGGCGTCTAGTACCGGGGGTGGTGGCTTTTCTGTTTGCATTTTGGGTAGGTTATCAGAAATTGCAAAAAGGAGCAGTGTGGCTATATAGCTTAACTCTGCTGCTTAGCATCCTTACAATTTATTCATCTTTGAGTATAAACGGACAATCCTTTCTGTCAATTGGGACTATCTCGATTAATATGTTATATATTAGTCCTTTTTTGGTTCTGATCGCGCTGTATTCGATAACGAGCAATAAATTCGTTAAGATGCATCGTACGACACTACTTCTCGCCTTATTATCTCCGCCTATTATTATCTATCTTGCAGATGGCCGGCTATTGCAGTTATGTACCTTTCTATGCGGGGTGCTGGTCGTTGGTAAGTTAGCAGGATGGAAGTGGGGACATTTTAAGTGGGCTGCTTGTGGGATTGTAATTGCAGGAGGACTATGTTACGGATTCATAGAGAGGTTGCGCCTTCTAGTGAATATAAGAATTGAAAATTGGCTCCATACGCTGAACGGTTCTGCAGACATTTCATACCTCCATAACATCACCCAGCAAATTCTTCGCGGAGCAGGCTGGTTCGGCCATGGTATAGGAGAGCTTGCATCCCTACCTTATGTGACTAGCGATAACTTAAGCATTGCGATCATTCATATGTTCGGTTGGGTAGGCGGTCTAATTATGCTGATAGCTCTCACTATTATAATCACGACCATGTTCAGGCAAGCTTTGCTATTTCGCGATCCTTATGCCAAAGGTCTTGGAATTCTGATCAGCAGCATGATGGCTGTGCACTGCTTGTTATACATAGGAGGGATTATTGGCATTATCCCTATCAACGGAGCAGGGTTCCCAATGCTTGGTTCAGGCGGGAGTGAGATTGTATTGTGGATGATGCTGCTAGGATTGTACTCAAGCGCACATTGGAATAAAGATATGATACCGGTTATGAATCGGTGATCTACACATATGCTCGTAGTAGCAGCAACGAGGAAAAGGTGACATCCAATCGATGTCCCCTTTTTTTGAATAGGAAAATGTTGTTATTCGACTAGTGAAATCGTATGATCAAGGAGTAGCCGCAATGAAATGAAGGTGGCACCCATTCGGTGTCATCTTTTTTTATTTCCGCCATATAATCTAGCAATAGGGTAATAGAAACAAGGACAAGTTCACGATGACTGCACTACGAAAGGGAAGAAGGAGACGATGATAATGATGAATGGCAAGTTGAAATCGGTAATGATAACGGCGCTGTGCGCCTTGCTTGTTCTGATTGGAACGTTGACGTTCGTAGACGGACAGCCACCAACGAAGCATATAGCTTATGCTTCGTCAGGGCATGTGGTGGATAGGCATGAATCTAGTTCACATACACTGGTGGGGGTCGGAGATCAGACTTCTGTGTTGTCAGCGGCTGTTTCTTCACAGATTGCAGGGCAACAGGTTGGTGTTGAGCCTGCGGCTGCACCGGTTCTAGTAAGCAGTAAGAGCAAGTCTGAAGTCCCTGCCAATAAGCCGGACAAGGTCGTGTATCTGACATTCGACGACGGACCAAGTGTACATACGAAAGAAGTACTCGATATTTTGCAGCAGGAGAAAGTGAAGGGCACGTTCTTCGTATTAGGTCAGCAAGCAGAACGGAACCCTAAGCTAGTGGAGCGAATTGTAAATGAAGGCCATGCATTAGGCAATCATAGTTATAATCATGATTATTCAGAGCTATACAGTGATTTCCGTAAATTCTGGAGTCAAATTAAGCGTACAGGCGAGGCTGTTAAGAAGATCGTAGGCTATGAGCCAGAACTTGTTCGTGCTCCAGGCGGTACATTTTTGAACTTTGACAAGCAGTATTTTGATTTGATGAATCAAGCAGGCTATCTCGTCTATGACTGGCATGTAGACAGCAACGATTCGAAGCGGCGCGGTGTTCCTGCGAAGGAGATTGTTCAAGGCGTCAAAGACGGTGCTCTGCTTCCGTCAACCGTCGTGCTTATGCACGATGGGGTGGGGCATGGCGAGACCGTGAAGGCACTGCCGGAAATTATTCGCTATTACAAAACGAAGGGGTATACCTTTGATGTGCTCTCTTCTTATGTGAAACCTGTGCAGTTCAAGCTGGCTGCCAAGCAGCGCTGGTCGAGAACATCTGTAAGTAAAGCGTGGATCGAGGCCAACGTGAAGCCGATTCAAACAGTGAGCAATGATAAGGCACAGAAGCCGGGTCAAAAGCCAGACACTACCGCAGGCGGCGCAACGGATCCGAAGACGAATCAGAAGCCTGCTGAACCAGTGAAGCTGGACAGACAACTGACGATTGCGACGGAGCAAGGCGAACTTGAATTTGCGCCGGATCAGTTCATGAGTTATCAAGATCTTACCTATGTTCCGCTTCGTATGCTGGTGGAGCGATTGAACGGTACCGTGAAATGGAATACAGAATTGGAACGGGTAGATATTGAGTGGAATAATAGTTCGTTAGGCATTGATGTACGAGCGGGCAAGATGGAGTTGATTGGTCAATCAGGAGAGGACGGTGAGGTGAAGGTGCAGCCTCTTCGTATTGTGACCGAGAAGTATGTAACATGGGTACCATTACGGCAAGTGTTGGATGCATTCGGTGTAAAGATGACTAGTTATATGCTGTCCCCGCTTAAACCAATAGAGAAGCAAGAGTAGATGGAGTAAAGAGTAGATGTATGATGAAAATGTACCTGCTATGGATAAGAGAATGCAAAATTGATAGGTTTGAAAACAAATAGCTTGGGCGACACTGGTATATAGAACGGCCCGGGACGATTACAGGACGTGCAGAGGCACGCGGGAATCGTTCCGGGCTTTTTTTTGTCATGTGTTGTCTATGAATTGCAAAGAAAAGAAAGTTAAAAATGATATACACCGTTCAGAGTTGATAGGGAGGGAATCGCATGACGAATGAATGGAGTGTTAGTGGTGGACAGCGTCCCCAGCGGGATACAGATGTGTGGCTGGCCGAGTTCGCGCAGCGGGGCTGGATTGCTTATCTGGAACGTATGGAGCAGGTCATTGTGGGCAAGAGAGAAGTGATTACGATGGCGGGGCTTGCGATGATAAGCGGGGGACATATTCTACTTGAGGATGTGCCTGGGGTTGGGAAGACGGTACTGGCACGTGCCATGGCGCGAGTGACAGGTGGATCCTTCCGTCGCATTCAGATGACGCCCGATATGATGCCTGCTGATATTACGGGCAGTATGGTTTGGGAGCCAAGCAGCGGTGAGCTGCGCTACAGCGAAGGAGCACTCCAGGCGAATGTAGTGCTCGCTGATGAGTTGAACCGAGCCCCTGCTAGGACGCAGTCAGCTCTGCTTGAAGCGATGGAGGAGCGGATGGTGACCGTGGACGGCATGACGCGTCCGCTTCCGGATCCATTTATGCTGATCGGTACTCAGAATCCACAGTATTTCGAAGGGACGTATCGGATGCCGGAAGCGGAAGCAGATCGCTTCATGATGCGATTGTCAATTGGATATCCGCATGCTGAACATGAGGCAGATATGCTGCTCCGCCAGCGAGAAGAGCATCCATTGATGCGTGTTAAGCCGCTATGGACTCCAGAGGAATGGCGCTTACTCGTGAGACGCGTGCATATGGTGCATGTAGATGAAGCACTGTGCCGCTATATGGCGGATCTGGCGCTAGCGACTCGTACTCATGAATCGGTAGCGCTCGGGGTCAGTCCCCGGGGAACGCTTGCGTTGATGCGCTCAGCACAGGCACATGCTTGGGTAGAGGGACGAACTTATGCCGTGCCAGACGATGTGAAGGCTGTTGCAGTCTATGTACTGGCGCATCGGCTACAGCTCCACAACCATGCCGTACGAGCAGGCATTGTGGCTGAGGAGATTGTGCTGGAGGTGCTGGGTCACACAGCTGTACCCGGATTCCCATCAGGTTCTGCAGGAAAGAAGGGGACGAGCGGAGGTGGTTCGTCAGCCTCTACGAGTCTGGCTGGAAGGACTAGACAAGCTTCCACTTATCGTACACATGCAAGGGATGTGCAGTTCCCATCTGTTCAAGGAGAGCAGACGAACTCACGCCAAGCAGGGAAGCGCATATGGTTCGGAGGAGATTATCAATGAAGCAAGCGCTAAGACATCTATTCACAGCTATCGGCTGCTTGGCGCTGGCGTGGATCGGGTTTCAACGGGAAAGTGCTGCAGTCTGCTTCCTGGCAGCCATATTGGGTGTCATGTTGGTTAGCAGCGCCCGTTCTTATTGGATAGGAAGCAGGCTGCGCTCGGTGCAGACTGTACACCAACCGATTATTCCGCAGCGCAATGAGAACAGGAACATGGTATTTCTCGTCACCATGACAATGAAGCGTCCGTTTCCCGTATTGTGGCTGCGAGTGACAGAGTTCTGGACTCGTACAGGAGGGGCAGGAGGGGCGTGGATGTGTCGACGACTTCTATTTCCTCGCCGCCGCCAATCTCTTACTTTTACCTCATCCTTTGCAGGGGCTCCGCGAGGTGTATATGAGCTTACCCGCATTGAGCTTCAGTATGGGGATGTATTCGGTTGGTTCAAGCACAATGCAATCATCCGTCCGAGCGAAGAGAATGCGCCTGTATGTATTATGGCACCTGATCTCAGCACAGGAAATGGGTCGGCTAATGAGCAATATGCAATGGAAATTACGGAAAGCTTGGGAAGCCCTGAGAACACAAGCATTTATGGAACGGCTGAGCGGCAACAAGAGTCAGCGCTGTTCTCCCCATCCTTATATGGAGAAGGGGGCGAGCCGTGCACAGCAGTGACGAGTGGGATGCAAAGTGCTGAGCTTCGAACGTACCGTGCCGGGGATCAATGGAGATCTATTGACTGGAGAATGTATGCGAAGCGCCGATTGCTTGCAGTTCGTGTTCCTGAAGCGGGACAACTCGAACAATGGGATATTGCAGTGGATGATACAGGGTGGCGGAATGAGCTGACTCAGCATACGACGAACATGAACTCAAAAACAAATACGAACATAAATAAAAACACAAACAAAAGTACAAATATCAAAACGACTGCGAATAAGAAATCGAGCGCGAAGGCAAATATGGGTGACTTGCAAAAGGAAACGAAGCTGCTGCAACAAATGGAAGCAACGGTTTCAGCGGCAGCAGCCCTTGTAAGACAGAAGATGGAAGCGGGACATACCGTTCGCTTATTCTGGATCAGTGATGGAGCTAGTGTGCATGGTGCTCGGAATGCTATTATCGCACTCGCTGCCGAGCAGCTGGGCAAGCGTGAAGAACACCGTTGGAACTATGAAGAGGGAACTCCTTCGATGGTGCATGCAAATGCAGCAGTCCCTAGAAGGCTTGCCGTTGTAAGTTGGGACAGACACTCCCAGAAGTGGGGGGCTGCACAGCATTTTACGGGGCTTCACCAAGTGGATCAATGGCTGAATGCTGACGAGATCCAACGATTCGAGCCATCAGCGACTAGAATTGTGGGCAGCCAGAACACAGCGAATGCGAGTGTCTCGGCGGCAGCAAGTGAGCGAGTCGGAGTGAGAAGCAGTGAGCGAATGAACGATAGTGAGAACCGAGGTGAGTATCGTGTATCTACCGACAGTTGGACGACAGCACAAGGGTAAATCGCAACCGCTGCATACATCTGCGGCTCCAAGCAGCAAGCTTACCTGGTTGATGCGTTGGAAGGCTGCTGGATTTACTGTACTGCTTTTCGCCTTGTTCGCAGAGTGGTTCTATCCCCTGCAAGAGGTGGGACGCAATATTGACTTGAGCGATGTTCGCCCATTTCTCGTTGCGGTGGCGATATATTTGCTTCTTGGCTCAATTGTTTACCATACTGCACTGTCTGTGGTTCTGTATGGGATGGTGGCGATTGGAACGACCGCTTGGATGTTCGGCTCCGTTCGAGTACTTCCCCATGCGTCAGACTCCTGGCTAATGGGTGAAGGGTTTGTCCGTTCTTTGTTAGCAGGCTTAGGCAGAATCGGTACCGCACTGCGCACAGATATCAATGGCTGGATGGATGGCCATTGGCTGAACACAAGTGGTGAATTGCGGACACTGCTTCTTCTCATCGGTTGGGCGATGCTGGCGTCATCGATTCAATCGCTTATGTTAAGCCGCAGGACGGTGCTCTTTTTTACGGTGTCAACAATTGTTTATTTATTTGGATTCGAATTGGGATTCGGTATCGAAATAACGGGATCGGTCGCGCGAACGGTTGGCTGGGGATTGCTCTTGTCAGCGTGGCTGTATTTGGATGAACAGTTGGACTCTGATACAGAACGCTCACGCATTGGACATTGGCCATTTAGCTGGTTGTTGTGCGCCTTGCTGCTGTCCTTAGCCGTGGTTGGGATTGCTGAAGGAATCAAGCAGGTGTATGCATGGCCGAAGCCAATGCCGCTGAAATCGTTCGAAGCATTGACGCAGTCATTACAACCAAATGATTTGGCGGAACGAGGCAGGGGAAGAAAAGATGGGAATAACGGATCGGCTGTAGAGGGGCAGGATCAAGTCCGTACATCGATGATGGTAACAGGCTATAGCACAGACGACTCTGAGCTGGGACGTCCATTGCGTGACAATAATGAGGAATGGTTCACCGCGATATCTCCTGAGCCTACGTATTGGCGGGGAGAGAGCAAATCCATCTATACGGGGAGGGGCTGGACGAGCCCGCAAAAGGGAGAAGAGAAAATTGAACTGTCAAGCTCTTTGCAATTAGACCAAACGGGGGGGCATGAAGGGTGGTCGGAACCTTTTCAACAGACGATTATATGGAAGGGGTTCAAGCCGAAGTATCCCTTGCTGTTCGGAGGGGTGCCAGAGCGGATAACCTCTTGGCTTCCTAATGCAGAAGAGGCTGGAAATGAAGTTCCATCACAGCATTTCGTTCGCTATAATTCCCTATCCGAACGGTACGGAGCTGACATCGGAATATCGGATACGACGGGGATTCCATTAACCTATCAGTATGAGACAAGGGTGTTTCGTTTTCAGACAGAACTGCTTCAATCAGCACCGGAGAAGGTGTGGTCGGATGATATACGCGCGACCGGATTGCAGCTGCCAGAGGCGCTTCCGAATCGCGTTCGTGAGCTAGGCAAACGCATTACAGCGGGGGCAGACAGCCAGTATGACAAGGTTCGGAGGGTGCAGCAGTTTTTGCAGCAGGAATACATGTATACCAAGTCGGATGCAATCGTCCCGCCAGCCGGAAGGGATTTTGTCGATTATTTTCTGTTTGACTCGAGGCAGGGGTATTGCAATCATTTCTCGACATCAATGACCGTGCTGCTTCGCACTCAGGGCATTCCAGCCCGCTGGGTGAAGGGGTTCGCTCCGGGAGAAGCTGATTCGCCTGGACATTACACAATTCGAGGGACGGATGCTCATTCCTGGGTTGAGGTGTATTTCGCCTCCATAGGATGGGTGCCGTTTGAAGCGACTCCGCCTATAGGCGTACCAGGAGGCTCTGTGGCTGCTTCGAATCCTGACGTCATTACGGCTTCTACTCCCATAAGCGAAGGTACGAGCGGATTATCTACCGCTGCATCAGAACAAGCCGGGTACCGTACGCCACCAGAGGTTGTCGCGATGTTGAACGATGCAGCAGCCGAGAAGACTGGAGAGGGTTGGGGGGCGGTTCGTCAGTTCGGCAACAAGATCGCACAATGGTGGGACACTGGAGTACAGGCCACTCGTGCCCATATTGAGCAGGAATGGCATGCGCTTCAGCGTGTTCCCGAGGAATGGACAAGCGAGGCTTCCCGCAGTGGGATTGGTACAGCGTTGCTATCCCTTGTCCGCAAGGCGGTTACACAGATGCCGGTTCTCCTATTTGGCGGCGTGATCTTTATCGTGTTTCTATTGCTCACTATGAAATGGGCATGGCAGCGCAATGCGATGCAGCGCAAACTTCGCCGACTGGTGCATGCGCAGCAGCACAGCTTCCGTATGAGTCGCGTACAGGAAATGGGGCGTATCGCTTGGTCGCTTGTCGAGCGCAAATACGGTGCTAAGCCATGTGGAATGACATGGAATGAGTATGCTGGGCAAGCTGCCAGAACTCGTATTCCATCTGCAAGCAATCCGACACGCCATACAGAACATCAAGACTTGGAGCGTGATAAGGAACCGCTAGATCAATTTATAACTGCATGCAATTTGCTTTTCTTCGGGGGGCAGCAAGGGAATGCAGCTGTACAGCAGCAGTTTGTTGATGGCTGTGCACGAGTGCTTCGCGACTGTAATCGAGATAAGCGATGAATCCTCCAATTAAGGAGGATTCATTTTTTTATTTCCGCCGATTATCATAGTGACTTATGCCTGATAGGAATTACGCAGATTTCTTTCTCTTGGAGATTCGACGATTTTGCCAAGATGTTTTGCTTCGTACACGCTTCTTGGCAAGCACGCCTCCTCTTAGCGGACGTTTGCGGAGACGTCTATTGATGCGCTTATTGATACGTCTACTGCTGCGTCGAGTAAGTCTGGCACCGGAACGCGCGGTTCTACGTTTTCTTTTTTTACCGTATTTGCGAGTCCGTATGGAAGTGGAGGAAGCGGTTCTGCGTTTACGTGGGTAGTGAACTGGAGCAGCGCTCTCCTTAGCAGCAGGGATAGACATAGATGCATCAGTCCAATATCGAAGATCGCCATGTGTGCGAATGGTTGGCAGCTGTCCATAATGGACCAAGTGAAGAACACCGCGCTTGTGCAGGCTCGCAAGGTGGGCAGCAATTTGGGGATCGAGGAAGACCTGCAATTCCTCTTCTCTCGCTGTCGTCCACGTCGATAAGCGCCTAACATCGTCATCCACATATCCAGGGTGGCATAGAATCTCCGTGATTCCTTGCGGGGCATTGTTCACCAGCTTCAAGAGCAGGGATACACCTGTGTCTTTGCTAAATGTGTGCATCATTAGCGTGTCAGCAACCCATGGAAGTTCGGGATCCGGCCTACTAGGGTGCACACGCACAGGAAGCTGTTCCTGTTGAGCCAGGCGTTTGACCCATGCGTATACGCCTTGACTGTAGAAATGGATATGGTGGTGCGAATCAATATGGGTAGGATGAAGACCATGCTGCACCATGCGCTGATACTGGTTGTCGAGTTCAAGTGAGATATCTTGCTCTGTCCAATCATCCAGCATGCCGTGGAAGGAGCCGTCCTCTCGTACGAGAGAAGGGATAAGAGTTGGATCGGTAACAGGCGAGCCATAGGTTAAATTGCAGTGCAGTCCCACTCCCAGGGAGGGGGTAGATCGAGCAATGGACACAGCATCGAGGAAGCCAGGGGTGTTGATCATTAAGGACGCACTGCTGACTGTTCCAAGCCGGTGAGCTTCCAAGATACCGCGATTCACGCTGTTCGATAGACCGAGGTCGTCAGCATTAATGATTAAATATCGAGACAATGACAATCCCACCTTCTATTGTTTTAGTACTAATAGATGATGAGACGGGTGCAAAGGAAAGTGCAATTGTCCACATATCCATAAATTAGCTGACAATTAAAAAGGAGAACCCTATGCCCGTCTCGATTATTTGCCCACGGTAGGGTAATGAAGCAGTGTGATATAGCGGATCACTTCATCCGTATTATTGGTGTATGTATGACTTTCGTTCGCGGTGAAACGGAGCGCCATATTCGGTTCGAGGATATACGTGTTCCCGCCAATGCCGACTTGAAGCTGTCCATTCATGACCATGATGAATTCATCGACACCCTCGTAATGCGGCTCGGAGGTATAGCTGCAGCTCGGCTCGATGACGACACTATATACTTCAAATCCTTTATCCTGCTCGAACGGGAAAATTGGATATGCGCGGTAATCCCCCTCTTCTTCCACAAGGGGCGTCGTTTCGTCCATGTGCACAACGGTGACGTTCGGGGTTGATTCTTCCATTAAAGTTGCAAATGAAATACGGAGTCCATTCACAATTTTCCATAGAACAGAAATGGTTGGATTCGATTCTCCGCGTTCAATTTGCCCCAGCATACCCTTACTGACTCCACTCATTTCGGATACTTGATCAAGGCTAAGGCCCCGTGATTTACGTATTTCTTGTAGATTCTTGCCGATTTTCTTATGTATCGGTTCTGACATGGGATACTCCTCTCTGGTTGTCTATCCAATCCATTCCAAAATCATACAAATCACCATGTACAATATAACGCACAAACGTATAATATATTATACAGGAAAATGTTAGAAATATTTACTGCTTCTATTGTAAGAAAAAATCGAGGAAGGGGCAATCAGTTTATGACCCAAACGATGATCGGATTAGTGAAGGCAGAGCGCAAGCCTGGAGCAGTATTACAAGAGGTGCCTATACCTGCCTATGGCCCCCATGACGTACTCATTCGGGTGCAGGCATCCTCGATATGCGGTACGGATGTTCATATTTACAAATGGGATGATTGGGCTGCGCGGACCGTTGTTACACCTAATGTGTTCGGTCATGAATTCGCAGGCGTAGTTACTGCCGTTGGCAATGAAGTGACGAATGTGAAGCCAGGGGATTATGTATCAGGCGAAGGGCATGTGGTCTGTGGGATGTGCAAGGCTTGTCGTACAGGCAATGCGCATGTGTGCGCGAACACACGCAGCTTCGGCATAACGATACCAGGCTGTTTCGCGGAATATGCAGTTGTTCGAGACAGCAATGTCATCCATAACGATCCGAAGCTTCCGCCGCATATTGCATGCTTGCAGGATCCACTCGGCAATGCGGTGCAGGCTGCGTTGTCCGGCGATATCGTAGGCAAGAGTGTAGCGGTTATCGGCGTTGGACCGATCGGACTGATGGCGATCGCGGTTGCGAAGGCCTGTGGAAGCGGGACTGTAATTGCTGTAGATGTGAATTCGTACCGATTGGATATGGCCAAAGCAATGGGCGCTGATGTCATCATTAATAGTGCGGAGGAGCCGCTTGTCGACACCTTAATGCAGCATACTGGCGGTGAGGGCGCAGAGGTCGTGCTGGAAATGTCCGGTCATCCTGGGGCGATCCGCGATGCTTTGAAAGCGGCTGCACAAGCTGCTCGCGTATCTCTGCTTGGCATTCCGACAGAGGAAGTGCCATTCGACTTGGCAAGGGATATTATTTTCAAAGGTCTGCATATTGAAGGGATTACAGGACGGCGCATGTTCGATACTTGGTATCAGATCAAGGGTCTGCTCAATCGCGGCCGCTTGAATTTAGAGCCGCTCGTTACGCATCATTTCCGACTGGATCAGTATGAAGAAGCATTTGAGCTAATGGCGTCTGGGAAATGTGGGAAAATTGTATTCTCGCATGACCTTAACCGAGCAATATAGGTTCCTTAGGTGAAGGATTCAGATGATTCAACATGTAATCTAATTCGGGAGGTTGGACTAATGGCAGGATTTGAAGTAATCGAGGGTCAACTGAAGAGCCTGAAGGCAGAAGGACGGTATCGGCCGCTCACTGTATGGCAGGGAGGATCCGATTCTTGGATGACGTTACAGGATGGTCGCCGTGTGCTGCAAATGTCTTCGAACAACTATTTGGGATTGACGAAGCATCCAGCCCTTAAGAAAGCTGCCATTGAGGCGATTGAAGCCTATGGAGTAGGGGCAGGCTCGGTACGAACGATTACAGGGACACTTGACATTCATGACCGATTGGAGCAGCGCTTGGCGGAATTCAAGGGGACGGAGGCCACGCTTGTATTCCAGTCTGGTTTTACGACGAATCAAGGCGTGCTATCTTCTATTCTTGGTCCGGATGATGTGGTTATCAGTGATGAATTGAATCATGCGAGTATTATTGATGGCATCCGCCTTACGAAAACCAATAAACGCATATATGCGCATAAAAATATGGATCAGCTTGAAGACGTACTCAAGGAATCCGGCTCGTATCGTCAACGGATTGTGGTAACAGATGGCGTATTCAGCATGGATGGGGATATTGCCCCGCTGCCGAGTATTGTAGAGCTGGCTGAACGGTATGACGCCCTTGTCTATGTCGATGATGCGCACGCAAGCGGCGTGCTTGGCAAATGCGGCAAGGGATCTACTGATCACTTCGGGCTGCATGGCCGGGTGCATATTCAAGTAGGTACTTTGTCCAAGGCGGTTGGTGCTGTTGGGGGATATGTAGCCACCTCCCAAGTGTTGAAGGAGTATTTAACTCATACGGCGCGTTCGTTCCTGTTCAGCACGGCGCTTCCGCCTTCTGTCGCGGCAACATGCTTGGCAGCCATTGACGTTCTGCAGCGTGAACCGGAGCTGACGGAGCGGCTGTGGGCCAACGCGAATTCATTCCGTGCTTCCTTGCAGGCAGACGGATTCGATACCGGAGGGAGCGAGACGCCGATTATCCCGATTATTGTCGGTGATCCAGCACGAACGATGGCCTTCTCACAGCGATTGCTGGAAGAAGGGATATGTGCGCAAGGAATTGTATATCCGACTGTAGCGCTAGAGCGTGGCCGGGTTCGATTAATTGTAACCGCACAGCATACAGCTGATGATTTGGAGTTTGCACGAGATGTGTTGAAGAAGGTTGGCACTGAATTTGGAATATTGTAAGGTTGAGGAGGCTTGTAGATATGCTTAGGCATATCTGCAAGCTTCTTTGAATATTTTTTTAATGTAAGCGCTATATATAGCTGAACCGTTGAGACTAGTCGCAGCCTAATGACCGGAATCTAATGTAAAAAAATAACTATCAATCTTCGGATCTATGCAGTATAATACATAGAAATACATACATATGCACGTGAATAATAGGTGTTTTGTCACTATTTCAAAGTCGTCTTTTATGTTCATGAACCGTGGAATAACAGTGTTCTTTGACTTTATATGGTGGACAATCCCTCGGAGAGTTAGCGATACCTCTAAAATGTATATTTATAAATTTTCTTACAGAAATATAGAAAATCCCTATGGTAACAGAACGATACCCCATCACATGACCCAAGCGTCACCGCTCTGACATCATCGCCGTACAACTTTGCTTTTGAGCAGATAGCTTTTTCTTCATTAACGAGTTAGACAATCAATCTAATAAAGAGATATTTAGATTAAACGGAAGCATTTACAGGAATATGTAGTGAATATTCGGGGAATTCGACTTATTGATCATAAATTGAACCAATTTTACTATGTACATAAATTTACCAGTGGATTATAATTAGGCCTATGAAATTCCTACTGTGCTTATAGGGATAGTCGATAATAAACTTGTTCATTTCAGGAGGGTCAACATGAAGAAAACTTTGCTTCTTCTCTTATCTCTAACGATGGCTAGCAGCTTGCTTCTGGCAGCTTGCTCGAATGACAGTGCCGCACCTGCAGACCAAGGACAAAGTCAGGTGTCATCCAACAACTCCAGTTCGGGAGAGACCGCGACACCTCCTGCAGATTTGTTGACAGAACCGGTTAGTGCTTCGGATATGTCGAAGCTCCCAGAACAAGCGAAGAAGCGTACCGACACGATCATTGTCGGGTTGGTAGATCCGAGTGGTGCCTTCACACCTTACTTCCAGGAGAGCGGGTATGACGGCAACGTGTCCTCTATTTTGTATACTCCACTCGTTACGAATGACGAGAAGGGACTGCCGATTCCAGGATTGGCAGAAAAATGGGAGATTACGGAGGATGGAAAAACATTTACGTTCCACCTGCGCCAAGGCTTGAAGTTCAGTGACGGCTCACCGATTACGGCGGATGATGTTGCGTTCACATGGACACTAGTAAATGACAAGGGCTACACAGGCGAAGAAGATTTGTCCCTTATCGGTATCGTGGGTGCAAAGGACTATAAAGAAGGTAAAGCTTCTTCGATCTCAGGCATTAAGGTGATCGATCCGAATACGATCTCTGTCACCTTGGAACAAGGGAACTCTCAAGCATTGACGATCCTTGGCGGTGACGTATTGTCCAAAGCTTACTATGGCAAGGAATATAAGCAAGGCCAGCCGCTGGATTATATTAAAAACCTGCACGCCAATCCGGTTGGAACAGGCCCATACAAGCTTGATAAGTTCATTCCAGGGCAAGAGGTTCGCTTTATCGCCAATGAAAACTATTTCAAAGGCAAAGCAAAGACAGAGCATTTCATATACAAAACAACAGAAGGAGATACGTGGCAGTTCATTGAAACTGGTGAGCAGGACTACGGTGCCTTCACGGCGACACAAGAAAATATTGAGAAGCTGAAGGGATTGGGCTTCTTGAATCTCGTACCGGCGACAGCTAGCAACTATGGCTTCTTGGCATTTAACCATGAGCATGCGACATTCAAAGACAAACGTGTTCGTCAGGCTCTGACTTACGGACTTGATCGTCAATCCATCTTTGTAGATGCGAACCAAGGCGCAGGGCAAGTGGCGAACATTCCAAGCCCTCCAACATCTTGGGCATATACAGAAGAGGGTATTAACCCATATAACTATGATCCGGAAAAAGCAAAAACCCTGTTGGATGAGGCTGGATGGAAGGCTGGCAGCGACGGTATTCGTGAAAAGGACGGGCAGAAGTTGAAGCTTCACTTCATCGGTTCCAAGAGCAAGGGGAATGACTTGTTCGTAACGATTGCGAAGGAAAACTATGCGGCAATCGGCGTTCAATTCGAGCCTGAATTGTTCGCAGACTTCAACGCACTTGGTGCGAAATCAGACAGTGGCGATTACGACATTGCTTCCTTCTCAACGCCAGTTCTGGTGGATCCTGCGGATGGCGTTCGCCGTTTCGTGAACGGTGAAGTGAAGGGCTATGATAATCCAAAAGTAAAAGAATTGTACGACAAAGGCTTGGCAACCTCAGATATTGAAGAGCGGAAGAAGATCTACAAAGAGTTGTTCCAAGTTCTGAATGACGACATGCCTTATATCTTCACAAGCTATCGCAAGTCGGTATATGCCTACAACGGGCGTATACAAGGATTGAAGATTACTCCACTGACTGGTGTGGCAGGAAGCGTGTTCGACTGGGAATTGAAATAATGATCATAGGAGCCCCTGGCCTGCATTTTCATTCGCAGCCAGGGGCGAATGACTTCCAAAAGGAGTGCGAACATGAGTAATTTTTTGCTGCGAAGAATGTTGTACATGATCCTTATTTTGTCTGCGGCATCCATATTTATCTTTGTGTTATTCGCAATGATGCCAGGTGATTTTCTGGCGGGCAACACGAAGTTGTCGCCTGAACGAAAAGAAGAGCTCAGGGCCATATATGGTCTCAACCAGCCGGTATTGGAGCGGTATTGGAATTGGCTGACCAATGCATTTCAGGGCAACTTCGGATACTCCCTTGCACAGCAGAAGCCTGTGGTGACACTGTTCAATGATTACGTGTGGAATTCATTCTTGCTAGCCATTGTCTCTACCTTTTTCACATGGTTGTTGGCGGTCATTATCGGCGTTGTTTCGGCGTACAAGCAGTATTCCTTCTTTGATACAGCTGTAATGGTCTTTTTATTTGCTGCGATGTCAATTCCCTCATTCTTCATCGGATTGTACCTGATCAAGATGCTGGCCGTTGATCTGAAGATATTGCCTCCTGGCGGAATGATGACAACAGGAAGCAACGCTACAGGGATGGCCTATGTCTGGGAAGTCATCGACCATATGATTATGCCAGTAGCGGTTATGGTCTTGCTCGGAGTGGGTTCATTAACTCGATATTTCCGCAGCAATATGATTGACGTTATTCGGCAGGACTATGTCCGTACAGCCAGAGCGAAGGGGATGAAGGAGAGAGTGGTGCTGTATCGGCATGCGCTTCGCAATGCGATGCTGCCTGCGATCACCTTGATCGGCTTTGAACTTCCGGGCTTGTTCAGTGGTTCGATGATTATCGAGAAGATATTTAACTGGCCGGGAATTGGGCAATTGTATTTGCAATCTTTCGGGACGAGAGATTATCCGCTTCTCATGGGCTTTACGATGTTCATTGCCATCTTGACGATAATCGGTACGCTCATTTCGGATATTTTGTACAATGTCGCCGATCCGCGCGTCAGATTGCATTAAGGGGGTAGCAACATGTCATCCATTTCCGGCGGAATTACAGAGGTTCAGCGGACGGCGCCGGCAGCGGCTCGCACGTCGCTATGGCGTCAGGCTTTTCATAAGCTGTTGAAAAACAAACTAGCCATATCCGGCTTAATATTTTTCATTATTATGTTTCTGGCATGCTTCATCGGCCCTTTATTCTCTCCTTATGCGGACGGCAAGAGTAATCTGGCGATGATGAACAAAGCACCCTCGATGAAGCATTGGCTCGGTACAGACGGGCTCGGGCGAGATGTGCTGACGCGCTTGCTGCAGGCAGGCCGCATATCCTTGACGGTTGGTTTCGCATCTATGGTAATTTCGGTATGTATCGGCTCGATTCTTGGTGCGGTTGCGGCTTATTATCGAGGGATTGTTGATCAGTTTATTATGCGGCTTGCCGATCTGTTGTTAACGATTCCGGGCATGCCGATCTTGTTCATTTTAGGGGCAATGATGTCCGAATGGAAAGTTCCTACGGAATACCGCATGTATCTTGTTATGTTCATGCTCAGCTTTATTGGCTGGCCAGGACTGGCTCGGCTCGTACGCAGTCAGATGCTTAGTATTCGTGAACGAGAATTTATGCAGGCGGCGATTGTACTTGGACTCGATGATAAGCGGAAGCTGTTTAATCATATGATTCCGAACATAGCACCACTTCTTATTGTCGTCGCTACATTGAGTACAGGTGGAGCGATATTGAGTGAATCTGCGCTCAGCTTCTTCGGTCTTGGCGTTATGCCTCCTACTCCGACGTGGGGGAATATGATTGAGGCGGCGAACAGCTTGATGGACTTCGAGAAGCGCCCTTGGCTGTGGATTCCGCCAGGTTTTGCTATATTCTCTACAGTAATTGCAATTAACGTGTTCGGTGATGGTTTGCGAGATGTTCTCGATCCTAAACAGAAGAAGTAAGGGAATGACAGTTGATGAAGAATGTAATCGAAATTGATCATCTCAGTACTTATTTTTATACCGAAGCAGGGGCTGTTAAGGCAGTCAATGATATTAGCCTGCGTATTCGTGAAGGGGAAACCGTATGCATCGTCGGCGAATCAGGCTGCGGCAAAAGTGTAACCGCAATGTCCATAATGGGGCTCGTCGAAGAACCAGCGGGTAAAGTGGTGAACGGCAATATTCAGTTCGGTGGCAAGGATCTGCTCCACATTCCGAAGGAAGAGCTGCGCCAAATTCGCGGTAATGATATTGCGATGATATTCCAGGAGCCAATGTCCTCCCTCAACCCGGTACTTACGATTGGCAAGCAGATTATGGAGCCTCTCATGGTGCATCTAAAGCTATCGAAGAAGGATGCGCGGGCTCGGGCTCGCGAGCTGGTAGAGCTGGTTGGAATCTCTCGTGCAGAGCAGATCTTGGACAGTTACCCGCATCAATTGAGCGGGGGCATGCTGCAGCGGATTATGATTGCGATCGCGATGTCCTGCAATCCGAAGCTGCTCATTGCGGATGAACCGACGACGGCACTTGATGTAACGATTCAAGCGCAAATTCTGGATATGCTGCGTCAAATCAAAGAAGATTCGAACATGTCTATTTTGCTCATCACCCATGACCTTGGTGTCGTTGCGGAAATCGCTGATTACGTAATCGTGATGTACTCCGGCAAGATCGTGGAAGAAGGAGAAGTAGTCGAGCTGTTCGACAATCCGAAGCATCCTTACACACAAGGTCTTCTTCGTTCGAAGCCTGTTATCGGCCAGCGTCAGGATGACTTGTACTCGATTCCGGGGCAGGTGCCTAACCCATTGTCTTTGACTGAGTCCTGCTATTTCCATGATCGCTGTGACCGCTGCATGTCCGTGTGCACGACGAAGGAGCCGCAGCTGAAGGATACAGCTGAACGGCATCGGGTTGCTTGCTGGCTGTATGAGGAGGGAATTCAACATGGCTGAGACATTGCTCGAAGTGAAACATTTGAAAAAATACTTCCCGATCACCTCAGGCATATTCAATCGAACCGTTGGCCATGTGAAGGCGGTAGATGATATCAGCTTCACCATCAAGCGGGGGGAGACGTTCGGCTTGGTTGGCGAATCCGGCAGCGGGAAGAGTACGGTAGGGCGTACCATTATTCGTTTGTTGGAGAAGACAGAAGGCGAAGTGAAGTTTCAGGGGATTGATATCTATGGCATGCAGGAGAAGGAGCTGCGCAAGCTTAGACCGAAGATGCAGCTCATCTTCCAAGATCCGTACAGTTCTTTGAACCCTCGTGTTCGCGTCGGCGATGCCATTGGCGAGGCGCTGCTTAACCATGGGATGACCACGAAGGAAGAAGTTCGGGATCGAGTGCTTGAGGTTATGGAAGCATGCGGTCTATCGGCCTATCAGTATGATCGCTTTCCACATGAGTTCTCAGGTGGTCAACGTCAGCGCATCGGAATTGCCAGAGCGCTTATCCTAGACCCGGATCTCATTATTGCGGACGAGCCAGTCTCAGCGCTCGATGTATCGATTCAGGCACAGATTATTAACTTATTCCGCAAGCTGCAGAAGACACGCGGCTTGACGTATTTGTTTATCTCCCACGACCTAAGCGTCGTGGAGCATCTGTGTGATCGAATCGGGGTTATGTACTTGGGCACCATGATGGAGACGGCGTCGCGAGACGAATTGTTCCGCAATCCGCTGCATCCGTATACGAAGGCACTGTTATCAGCTGTGCCGATTCCGATACCGAAGCTGAAGCGTGAACGAATCGTCCTGCAGGGGGATATTCCGAATCCAGCCAATCCTCCATCTGGCTGTAAGTTCCACACACGCTGTCCGTTTGCGACCGATATTTGTCGTGAGCAGGTTCCCGTATTCAGGGATGTAGGCAACGACCATCAAGTGGCCTGCCACCTCGTATAAGCCGATTTTAATCACGAAGTAATGTAATGGGTAATTCGGCTGGTTTTGATACGCAAATCCAATAGAATGCCCCGACAGTCGGATTGCGACTTCGGGGCATTTTTCATATACCGGATAGGGACAACCACACCGACAGTTCTTATAGATGGAATGAAGAGGGAAATAAACAACAATAGTGCACAATAAACATGAACAGATTTTCGCATATACACACCTCGATTTTTAGGGGGGATCAGCTGTTACCGCTATGGGAAGGGGCTGATGTTCCATGATTTTACTGTTTCGATCCTATAATAACTTGAATACTTTTCAAATTGAAGAAAAATAATAGCACTTTACCAGTAATTTTATATAGTTATCCAAACTTGATCACATAACACATTGACTGACGTTTTTCAATTTCGTTATAATAGTGGACAATATGTATTAGGGAGGCACGGCAATGACAAAGCAACATCATGAAATGATCGTTGTCCTCGATTTTGGCGGACAATATAACCAGCTCATCGCACGTCGTATTCGCGATATGGGCGTGTACAGTGAACTGGTTCCATACAACACTTCAATCGAACGCATTCAAGAACTGAATCCAAAGGGGATCGTATTCTCTGGCGGTCCAGCGAGCGTATACGAAGAAAATTCACCAATGGTAGATCCGCGTATTTATGAATTGGGTCTTCCAATCATGGGGATTTGCTACGGTATGCAAATGATGTCGCATCAGCTGAAGGGTAAAGTTGAGCGTGCAGGCAAGCGCGAGTACGGGAAAGCTGATGTTGTATTCCAGCCAGGCAGTGAATTGGCACATGGCTTGGAAGCAAACCAAACGGTATGGATGAGCCATACGGACTTGGTTGTTGAGCTTCCAGAAGGCTTCCGCGTTGACGCGGGTACGGAGCATGCTCCAATTGCGGCAATGAGCCATCCGGAAAAACGTTTCCATGCGGTACAATTCCACCCTGAAGTACGTCATTCCGTATACGGTAATGAAATGATTCGCAACTTCTTGTTCCGTGTATGCGAATGTAAGGGCGACTGGTCGATGGAAACATTCATTGAGGACAAGGTGCAAGAAATTCGCGAGACAGTCGGTGATCGTAAAGTATTGTGCGCGCTTAGCGGCGGTGTAGATTCCTCCGTTGTAGCGGCACTTATTCATAAGGCAATTGGTGATCAACTGACATGTATGTTCATCGATCACAACTTGCTGCGCAAAGGTGAAGCTGAAGGCGTAATGGAGACATTCGTCGGCAAGTTCGATATGCATGTGGTCAAAATTGATGCACGCGAGCGCTTCATGAGCAAGCTTGCAGGCGTTTCTGATCCGGAGAAAAAACGTAAAATCATCGGCAACGAGTTCATTTACTGCTTCGATGAAGAGTCCGCGAAGCTAGGCGACTTCGACTTCTTGGCACAAGGCACATTGTATACGGACATCGTAGAGAGTGGAACAGCAACTGCTCAGACGATCAAGTCTCACCACAACGTTGGCGGCTTGCCTGAGGACATGAAGTTCAAGCTGATCGAACCTTTGAACACGTTGTTCAAGGACGAAGTCCGCAAAGTCGGCGAAGAGCTCGGCTTGCCGCGTGAAATCGTATGGCGTCAGCCATTCCCAGGTCCGGGTCTTGCGATCCGTGTATTGGGCGAAGTAACAGAGGACAAGCTGACTATCGTTCGCGAATCCGATGCGATCTTGCGCGAGGAAATCGCGAAGGCTGGCTTGGACAATGAAATTTGGCAGTACTTCACAGCATTGCCGGACATGAAGAGTGTCGGCGTTATGGGTGACGCTCGTACGTATTCCTACACAGTAGGTATCCGTGCGGTAACATCCATCGACGGCATGACGGCTGACTGGGCACGTATTCCGTGGGATATTCTTGAGAAGATCTCCGTACGTATCGTTAACGAAGTAGAGAACGTTAACCGTATCGTCTACGACGTAACATCGAAGCCACCGGCAACGATCGAGTGGGAGTAATTCCGTTCGAATCTTAATAAGTTAAAGGCTATACCGCGTTTAACCGCGGTAT
>NZ_MAIS01000185.1:0-2840 GCF_001680695.1 Paenibacillus sp. KS1
GAATAAAACTTATTTTGATAATTGGCCATCTCATGTACAAAAAGATTATGAAAAACGTTGCAAGATCGTTTCACAAGCAGACTCCATATTAACCATTTCAGAAGCTTCCAAAAAAGATATTATAAATTATTTAAATGTAAGTAAAGAAAAAGTTACTGTCGTTAATGCCTCAACTGATGAGAATTTGTTTAATAATGATAGTAATAGTTTTGAAGATAAGATTATCAAAGATGAATTGGGACTTAATGAGCCGTTTATTTACTCACTAACTGGTTATGATCCTCGTAAGAATAATAAAGGGTTAATTAATTCGTTCTCTCGATTGAATAAACTACAACCTACTCTGAACTTAGTTATTAGTGGCATCAAACAAGAGGTTGAGAGAACTGAATTCTTGGAATACGCATCTAAGATAGGTGCAGACACGAATAAAATTCATTTTTTGGGCTATATTTCAAATGATTGTTTGGTCGCTCTATACAAGAAATGCGAGCTTTTTGTTTTCCCTTCATTGTATGAGGGCTTTGGATTACCTTTATTAGAAGCAATGCGATGTGGCGCACCTGTTGTTACCATCAAAAATTCTTGTTTGCCCGAGGTAACAGGAGAAGATTATCCAGGGCTAGTTGACGACGAAGAAGGTCTTGCAGACCGCATACATTTATTACTTCAAAACAACTCGTTAAGATTGTCTGCTATTTCAATGGGATCTGAACGTGCATCTTGCTTTTCGTGGAACAAAACGGCTATTGCTAGCAAAGAGTGCTTTGACAATCTTTTGGGTTCAAGTTTTATAAGTTCAGAAACAACAAAACCTATTTTGGCTTATGTTAGCCCCCTGAATCCGCAGCAGTCAGGAATATCAGATTATAGCGAGGAACTTTTACCTTTTCTAAAAGAGTTCTTTGACATAAAAGTGATTTGTAATAAAATCAGACCATCTAATGTCGATATATTGAACCAGTTTGATGTTATAGATATCAGTGAAAATAAAAATTACCTAGAGAATATTAAGAATCGTATATATCATATTGGAAATAACTCCATGCATGAGTGGATATATGAGGAGCTTGAAAAGTACCCAGGAGTAGTAGTATTGCATGACCTAAATTTATTTGGTTTCAATATTTACAGCACCCATCTAAAAGGGGATACAAAACAATTTAAGGACAATTTATATTATTGTCACGGTTCAGAAGGGCTGACTGCAGCGAATCTATTAATTGATAACCAAACTTACCCTGACGATCAAACTTTCCCTATGTTCCAAAAAGTTATTGATTTGAGCACTGGAACTATTGTTCATAATAAGTGGATGCAAGAAAAAATAAAATTCAACAGTACATTCAAAGGGGAAATTGGGAAAATACCACTTGGTCTCTTGTTTGAACAGCATGAAAAAGTTAATAATGATGATTTGAAAAAAGAGCTCAATATCCCACAATTTGATGTCTTATTAGGTGTGTTCGGACACGTCATACCAAATAAACGGATAGAAGTAATATTAAAGAGTTTTTCTGAGCTTTTAAAGACCAATCCAAACGTAGGTTTATTTATTGTCGGTCATGCATCGGATGAAATAAAAAAAGATCTAAAAAAGAAAATTCAAGCTTTAAACTTGCAAAAGAATATAATCTGTGTCTTCTCCCCTCCATTAGATGTTTTTGAGAAGTATATTCAAATTTCTGATATTTGTATTAATTTAAGGTGGCCTACTATGGGGGAATCTTCAGCTGCATTAATGAGATCACTTGGAAATGGTATACCTTGCATTGTATCTAATGTCGGTTCCTATCGTGAATTTCCTGATGATTTTGTATGGAAAGTTGATGTGGACAATTTTGAGATTCCTTTGTTAACTGCTTACTTATTAGAGTTATGCAATAATAAGCTCTTAATAGAAGACATGGGGAACATGGCTAGGGAATATATGCTTGAAAATCATGATTTTAAATTATGTGCGGAAGAATATAGAGATGTTATACTTGGTTCATAAAGGAATCATTATGACTTAGTTTTTTGTAGGGAATTGAAGCACGAGATAGTCGGAAATTAATTAAGCCTACTTGCGAATGAAAAAAATTGAAATCGCAAACGAGTTCGATTCCTAGGCAGTCTAGGGAGTTTGAGGTTTCTACCTGAAGTTATACTTAGGCTAACACTTCTTTGACTTTAACCAATTTGCTTGTGGCATACAATCGAGGGAACAAGGTTTAAGTAATCTATATCACATATCTCTTGCAGAAAATGGATTCATGTGCTTAAGGTTTAATTCATCTATATTTATAATGCGAAACAGATATCATCTGGAATAAATATATGAAATGGAGATGTTACGCTTATTAATAACATATAGTTCTGTTTTAGGGTAATAGTTCGGGAACCCGTTTTTCTTCCAAGTAGAAGATATATCATTCCTATTATCCATCTTTAAAAAGGGATATTAATCAATCACATCATACTCATGTAGGAACCTAATGTATACTGTATAGGTTCCTACATGAGTATCTGCAAATACAGGGGATAGGGAGTTGCTTATACTTTGTTTCGAGTTAATTATCAAAAGATATTAATATTTTTCGCCATCTTAGGAGCTATTTGTACGACATACTACATATTTAATTATGGTATAATCTTCCACTCAGACTCAGCAACTGCGAATTTATTAGCAAGAGAACAACTTAAAGAGAGGAGTTTCTTCCCAGAAAATTGGATATATGCACAAGATATTTGGATTGTTTTTATTAACAATTTGATTATGCCACTTTCCTTTCTTGTTAAAAATCAGATTTTACTGCGTTCGATAACTATATTTATTCAAAGTGTTGCTTTAATTTCCC
>NZ_MAIS01000395.1:0-235 GCF_001680695.1 Paenibacillus sp. KS1
GAAACGCTGCGGGCGATTCCGCAAAAAGGGCTCGGCTACGGTCTTCTGCGCTACATGTCCGCGTCGGAAGAGGCGAAGTGGGCGTGCGATCCTGACATTTCGTTCAACTATTTGGGACAGTTTGATCAGGATTTGGAGCACAGCGCGCTGCGAATCTCGCCGCTTTCTACAGGCGAGGCGATAAGTGGCCGAAGACAGCGTGCGTCGGCACTGGAATGCAACGGCATGATCGCCG
>NZ_MAIS01000055.1:0-40981 GCF_001680695.1 Paenibacillus sp. KS1
TAATAATTATAATTGAAATTAATGATGTAATCATTAATACAGTTTCTCAGAGATTGATTTTGCCGTTATCTCGCGGTATTTCATAGCTTCATCCTTTATTTTTAAAGAAACCCCGACATTCAAAATGTCAATAACAGCTAACTGGGATATCTTTGCAGCAAGTGAGCTGCCTTGTAGTGGATTTTCTCTAGCAACCATTAACAGTTCGATATCTGCCAGTTTGGTTATAGGGGAACGCGCATTACTGGTCATAACAACTATTTTGGCGCCCGCTTTCTTGGCTAGGCTTAAGTTCTCCAGCGTATCTTTGGTGCTTCCCGAAATGGATATCCCAACAGCTACATCTCCTGGATGCATTAACGCAGCTGTCATAGCCTGAAAGTGCGTATCTGTCTTAGCGAAGCTCTGCTTGCCAATCCGGGTGAAGCTATGCGCGGCCTGTAACGCCGTCAAGCCTGAAGATCCAACTCCAAAAAAGTGAATATGATTAGCTGCAGTTAATAGATCGATGGTCTTCTCCAACTGATCTGAACTAATAAGTTCCGAAGTTTGTTCCAGCGTCTCAATATGCATAGATATCACCTTGCGGTTTAAAGTCGCTGCATCATCCTCTTCCGTAACTTCATTATACAAGCGATCGGAAGGCTTAACCATATCTTGTGCCAGAGATAATTTAAAATCCTGAAAGCCCTGGAATTTCAGTTTCCGGCAGAGGCGAATCACCGTCGTCTCACCGACGTCTGCTCTCTCTGCAAGTTCGGTCACCGAATGATAAATGATATCCTGAGCGTTTTCCAGAATAAAATTTGCAACTTTTTGTTCTGTTTTGGTTAATCCATTGAAATGACTTCTTATGGATAACAACGTCTTTCCCATTCCCTGCTCGTTAGACAAATCCATTCTCCTTTCAGGTTGCCTAACAAATAGTGAACTGTAGACTAACCTACTATTTAGGATATACACAAATTCCTTAAAAGCCAAACTAGTATGCTATAACAAGTTACATTATAATGTAAATTTAATCTTAAATAAAATAACCCGCTACAGCCCCTACTACACCTCCATTATCTCCTAAAGAAGCCGAGACTACCTCAATTTCCCGAACCCTCTCTCTAAAAACAGGCAGCAGCTGGCGCGACAGACTTTCACGAACCGGATTAAGTAAAAAATCGCCTTGCCACCGATATCCAGACCTTTAGCTACTTCCCCAGTATGTCCCATCCATAGAACCTCCTCGTATAAAGGCTGCTGCAACAAAATAATAGAGACTACATTTCAGGAACGTTATGATATTGAAGTATAGCATCCGTATATTTCTTAGTAATCAATTGCGGCCTGGTAATGGCTCCGCCAATTACAACGGCGTAAGCTCCGGCCCGAAGACACGCAACAGTCTGCTCAGGACTATGAATTCTCCCCTCAGCTAATACGGGAACGCTAACCATTTGACGTAAATCAGCAACTAATTGAATATCTGGTTCCTCGCTCTGCGGGCTGTAGGCTGTATAACCAGATAGCGTAGTAGAAATAAGATCAAAACCCAGTCTATCTGCCTCTACTCCTTCTGCTACAGAAGATACATCTGCCATTAATAGTACTTGGTGCTTCTCCCTTATTTCTTTAACCAAATCCGCAAGACAAACATTGCCCGGCCTATTGCGCATTGTAGCATCCATAGCGACAATATCGGCTCCAGCAGCGATTATACCTTCAACCTCTGTTAAGGTAGGAGTTATGTAAATGTCAGAACCGGTATACTCCTTCTTCCATAAGCCGATAATCGGCAAATTCGTCACCTTTTTTATCGCTCTAATATCTTGAGGCGTATTCGCCCTGATCCCTACCGCCTTGCCCATTTCAGCCGCTAGAGCAAAGCGGGCCATATAATCACTTCCGTAGAATGGTTCTTCCTCAAGAGCTTGACAGGAAACAATAAGTCCGCCTTTTAAAGTTTGAATCATTGAATCTACCATAGTGCACACACCTCCGTAAATAAACTGTTCATTGAGTAATAGGTAGCTCATAATATGTACTCTTTCATTTCCTTAGAATCAGTAAACAGCCACCCCTTATTATCAATAGAGTGGCTGTCTGCTGAGTTTTTCTACTCTATCGTTGTTATAGAACCAGATCGTCCGGCCAGTGGATTTGGATCCCTTGCCTTTGAATCAGCGCTTGATAGGCCTGAAGATGCTCCGAATTGGCGTGAACCTCATGCGGCGTCACTTGATTCTGCAGCGCATAGGCCGCTAAATAACCGACCGATTCCCCAATGTTCCATTCTGTCGGGTGGAGGCGGTAGCATCCGTTCGTGATCTGAGTGGTTCCGATATTTTTACATGCGGGAAGCAAATTCTTGACCCGGATCGGCAGTAACGCACCAAGCGGAATCTCATACGGATAGTTCGGAATATAGAACGTCCGGTTCGTGACGGTCGTCAAGTGAACATCCAGATGATAGCTGCCTACACCGACGCTATCGTCGTAACGGCGAATTCCTTGTTCCCCGCGGAATTCCTTACTAACATCCTGCTCCGTTATGGTATACATCGCTTGAATCCGGCGCGACTCGCGAATATACGGGTACTTCGCCAGTCCGTCCTCTGTACCCAGTACATCCGTACGCAGCCGGATGCCTGGATACCCTCGCCCTCCATCCGGACGAGGCGTCTTAGTCTGGAGCCAGTAGATCAGTGAGAGGCTTAACTGTCTAGCACTCGCCAGATGCTCCTCCCGTTCTGCTTCAGGAACGTCAATAATTGAACCCAGAAAATAATCGTTCTGCGGCCAGTTGATCAAGGTGATGTCACTCTCATATAGCCCAGGCTCAAATAAAGCCGGGTCGATGACACGACGATACGTCCACAGCGACAGTAGCTCCCGTCCAGAAGCGTCCTTACGTTCACCTGGAAATAGGGCGAACTCCTTCATTTTCTCCGCGTCATCCGTATCGTTCGCATACCAGCTTAATAGCGGAATATTCGTATGCTTCGGTACGAACTTGCGCCAGAAATCATATTGCTCAGGCTTCTCAATCGTGAAATCGCCACCCTCTACATAATCGAGGGCAAACACATGGGTGATCGACTGCACATCGAGCGGATTTGCCTCTTCCAGCGCATGCGGCTCCCCTGTCTCATGCCTGGACTCCGCACCTATTACATATTCAACCCCCGCTAACGGCAGTACGTCTCCACATTCCGTAGCATCGAGGAAGTATGATCCCCTTAGTACAACTTCTTCACCTGAGCTTATATGTGTAACGGTTACACTCTCTATCTGATCCTCGTTCACTGAGGCTGCAGTTGGTCTGAAATGATACAATACCGTGATACGGCCGCTGTTCACATACGGGGCCAACATATCCTCGATGACGCGCAGCGCCACCTTCGGCTCATGGCATAAGCGGCTTACCCAACCATTGCCGGGATTAAGCAGTTCATTATTCTTCGCTTCCTCCAACATCGGATAGTTCTCTCGATAATAAGCACGCACCCGGTCTCGAAACTCGCGATATGTCTCTGTGGAGCCGAATTCCTCGATCCACCGATGTTCATCCGGCGGAACCGCCTGACTTGTCAGCTGACCGCCGAGCCAATCCGTCTCCTCTGTCATGATTACACGCACGCCCATTTTGGCTGCAGCCAATGCGGCCATACATCCGCCCAACCCGCCGCCTAGGACGGCGACGTCTGTCATTTGCTCGTTATGCATCTCTCGCTGGCTCCTTCTCCGGCGCTTCCAGCATCCACCTGAGCTGTTCATGCACCTTTTCTGTTATTTTCGTACTTTATTGTCCTTGCTTCGTATCACGGACATGGGTCTTCAATCCGACCTCAAACATCCGACTCCAAGGCATATAGCAATCGTCGATCACGATCTCATAATTATTCTCTGGATCATGCAAATGCTGCTCGATGAACCGAGTCAATTCAGCTCTGACCTGCTCGGCGATTTGTCCCCGCTGTCCGTCGATCGAGAAATAATTGTATTCCGTACCAGGCAGCACCCGATCACTTACATTCCTGCGTACGAAGGCACAATAGCCCCCATCCTCGACATAGCGTAGTGACAGGAAATCGCGATGCTGCGGCGTATTGCCATTCACGGCATAGATCATGCCTTGTGCAATGCAAGTTCCAAGCGTGTTGCCACTTGTATTCCAGCCTGCATAACCGGCCAATTCGAACAATAGCTTCTTATCGCGAAGCAGCTGCAGCAGTTCAAGATCTGCTCCGTTGGCATAGGCCACATCGGCGATAACACAAGGCTTGCCAAGACGGTGAACAATATCATCAGCCATCTCTACCAGTTCAACTAGATTCCGGTACACCTGATACCCTAAAGAAGACTGCCCTTGATCATTCGACTCCATCATGCTCTCGCCGGGTGAATTGATGCATAGGGCCATATCGGCTTCTGCCAGGGAAGGCGACATAAGTCCTCCGGCCGCCATAATCTGATATTTAACCGATTCATATAGTACGCGGTCTTCATAGAGAGGCATCACGAACGGCCCTTGCACACTGGCAAAATGAGCATGCACCCGTGGCTTGCGACGCTCAAAATGATTGATCATGCGGGCAAGCAGCGTACATCCCACTTCGTCGGCCCCGGGATACATATAGACGGACAGCTGCTGCTGACACTTCTTGACATGCTCGCGAACGTGCTGCTGATCCACCGCAGTCAGACCATAAGGAGCCGAGTCATCCTGTGGGATGATCATGAAATCGACGGCCCCGGCCTGCACCAGTTCGATTGCTCTCTTATTCGCTGTTAAATTAACAGCACGGCGCTCCGTGTAGTCCTGCCACATGAATTCAGGCAAAACGCCCTCGATCTGCTGCAATTCATGTTGCTCTTCTTCTGTAGCGATGCCCAGCTCCAACCGGTGGCGGATATACCCGCGCCGGAAAATCTCCCTGCCCCAATTCTCGTAATAATCCGGTTCTTCATCACTGCTGGAATAGCGCGGGCAACGCATAATAAGCTGATAAGCAAATACATGCAAAGCTGGGTTGATCCGCTTCAATTGACGGAGCTTCTCCAATTGCTCCCCGCATTGTTCCTCCGTCATCTCATGCAGCCGCGAGGGGATTATTCCTCCGTATAGCAATGTGTCCAAGGCCACAATCGCTCCGTCTGCATCACGCGCCTGCTCGAATAGCCAGGCCCATAGCTGTTCGATGTCTCCAGGGCGCTTCTTCAGCCCCATCATGCTCAAATCCGGACGAACGACATGATAATCCGTTCCCGCGGCAAGAAGTGCCGGAAATTCGTAATTGCACGGACGTTCGTCCAGCGGAATATATATAATTTTTCTCATGTGAGTAGTGTCCTCCTATCCTTTAACTGCTCCGGATACACCTTCCATGTAATATTTCTGGGTGCACAGGAACACGATGATAATCGGTATAACCGAAATGACGGTTCCGGCGGCAATCCAGCCAAAATTATAGGAAAATTGGCCATTTAAAAAGCTGAGCGCGGATGCGATTGGATACTGCTTCGTATCATTAAGCACAATCATCGGCCAGAGGAAGCTATTCCACATCCCCATGAACTCCAATAGTCCGATAACGGCGATCGCCGGCTTCACAATCGGCAGCGCCAATTGCAGCCAAATACGAAATTCGCTGGCACCGTCCACTTTGCCGGAATCGCGCAGCTCATGAGGCATGCCCATAAACGCCTGTCTCATTAGGAATACGTTGAACACGGTAACCGCTGAAGGAAGCACGACTGCAAGAAACCCGCCCATTAAGCCTAGTGCTTTTACCGTCAAATAGTTAACTACCATGCCTGCTGCAGCGGGAATAATCATCGTCGCTATCAGTAGTGTAAAGATTAGATCCCGGCCTTTGAAACGGAATACGGCAAGCGGATAGGCTGTAAGACAAGAAAAGAAGATGTTCATTACAACGCCCATCAGCGCAATGATAACGGTATTCATTAAGTATCTTGGAAAGTCCATGTAATTCCACACTTGGACGTAATTATCAAAGTCGATAAATGTCGGGAAAATCGCCGGCGGAGAGCTGAACACATTCTTGCCGGGCATGAGCGACACACTTAATATCCATAGGAATGGTCCCATCATAAAAATGGCAAACAGAATCAGCGCTCCATACAACAATAATAATTTCACTAATCGAAGTGGTTTTTTTCTCATATCATGCATCCATTAATATGGATTGACACCACCCTTCCGGTTGAATCTGAAGATGACGATACTAAGCGCACCAATCATGACGCTGACAATTAAGCCAAGTGCCGAAGAGTAGCCGAAATTAAATTGCTGGAAACCCTGCTGATAAATATACAAGCTCGATGTTAAGGTAGCATCCCCCGGTCCACCCATCGTTAGGATAAACACTTCATCGAACACACGGATTGCCGCCATTAGTGAAATAAGCGTGCAGAAAAAGACATACGGTCTCAACAGCGGAATTGTAATTTTACGAATCGTCTGCGCCCGGCTCGCGCCATCAATCATCGCAGCCTCTGTCAGATCCTTCGGAACGGATTGCAATCCGGCCAAATAAATCATCATATAGTAGCCAAGGCCCTTCCACATCGTAATGAACATCAGTGTCCACAGTGCAGTATCTTTGTCGGACAGCCAGGTAATTTTCTCTTTCATTAACCCTACATTGGACAGCACATAGTTTATGACCCCATTCTGGTTGAGCAGCCAGCCCCAAATAAGCGCTACCGCGACCATAGAAGTAACTACGGGGATGTAATAAGCCGTTCGAAATAATTTAATGCCTTTGACATTGCTGTTGACTAGAATCGCCATAAGTATAGATATAATCTGAATAAATGGTACAACAATGACGTATAGCAATGAGTTGAGCAGTGACGTGATGAAGCTCTTATCCTGCAACGCCTTAACGAAGTTATCCAAGCCAACAAACTCGGTCTTGCCTATGACGGAGTAATTCGTCAGCGCCAGCGGTACGCTATAAATAATCGGCCAGAAGACAAATAGGGCCAGTAGAATCAAACCCGGTGTCATGAAGAGCCAAGCCACTGCCGCTTCCGACTTGCCGAATCTAGTAAAGAATTTTCTCATGATAGTAATCCTCCACCACCATTAATTAGGTAGTTCAAAAAGTCCACTTTTGAACATCCATTATAAGAATCGGGCAGGACAAGCCTGCCCAATTTGAAGTATTTAGTTGCCCAAGATTTTGTTAACATCGCTCTCGGCCGTAGCCAATGTCTTCTTCACGTCAGCACCGTTCAAATAAATTTCCTGCAATGCTTTGGTGATGGTCTGATTAACGTCTTTAGCACTCTCAACGCCGATGTAGAAATCCTCGGCTTTATCAAGGCTGACTGCGGATACGGTCTTGGCGACCCCTTCTAGAGTTCCGTCATTCTCCGAGAAGAATGGATCTTTGGCACTCTCTACCGTGGAAGGCAATGTATTAGCGATCTTGGAGAATTCCACCTGATTGGCCGCATTCGTGACGAATACAGCGAAGTCAACCGCTTCTTTCTTATGGGATGTTGCCGAAGGCACGACGATGTTCATCGTGTTGGAATAGCGGATGCCCGCTTTGCCAACCGGACTTGGAACGGCAAGCATTTTGTTGTATACATCAGGCGCGGCTGTCTTGATCTTGTTAATAAACGGCGAGCTGGATAAAGACATGGCTACTTGCTCACTCGCGAAGTATTGCACTTGTTTATCGTAGTTGATAATGTCTTTTGGAATGACGCCGTCTTTTAACAGTTGTACATTCTCATTGACATACGCTTCCACTTCCGGTGTATTAAAAGCTGCCTTCTTATAATCCTCAGTCAGGAACGGCAGGTTCTCTTCTAACAGAGTCCGTGCTTCCATCGTGAATATGTAGCCGTAGGCGCCGGTTTTCTCTTTGATCTTGCGGCCCCATTCGTTCAATTCCTGTTTTGTCTTCGGCGGATTGTCTGGATTCAGTCCAGCTTTCACCACCAGATCCTTATTCATGAATAGGACAGGCAATCCAGTGTACCAAGGGAGTGCGAACGCTTTGCCGTTCATTTCTGTTGAGGAGTAGATTCCTTGGAAATAAGCTGCCTTCTGGTCCGCTGTCAGCTCTTGGTTGAAGTCAACCAATGCATCCTTGGTTCCCATCTGATTGGCCAGTTCCGTATTAAGGTTCACCACGTCTGGCGCATTACCGCCAGCAATATTCGTCATGAGCTTGTTCAGTACAGCATCGTAAGGGTAGTCCTTCCAATCTATCTTGACATTCGGATTCTTCGCTTCATAATCCGCAATCAATTTGTTGAAGTACTCATTGAAGGTCGGCTGCAATGAGATTGTCCAGAATTCTACCGTGACTTGTTCCGCGGGCTTCTCGCTATCGTTGTTTCCACTTGAAGCAGCCCCCTTGTTGCTCGATGAATCCGAACCACAAGCCGCCAATAACCCCACCATCATCATTGATGCCAATAGTAATGAAATGAACTTTCTACCTTTGAAACTCATGCCACAACACCCTCTCTTCTTTATAAACTCTCTCTCAAAGCTAGGAGAAGAAATGACTATAAGTCCGAAAACGGTAGCGCTTACAAAAAAGCCTTATTATTCTACGCTATATCTGTAATTGCTCCAATCCATGAATGATTTCGGAATAAGAGTCGTTCCTGCCACCTTTTCCCTTCTTGCATGTTCATTGTAGCACTCATTAAATAATTTCTCCACTATTTTTATAATATTTGGAGATTATATTCTTCATATTCTGATATAGCACTCGGATTTACAAAAACTAAAAAAATTCGGGGTGCCAAAATCGATCTGCGACACCCCGTGAATTCATTAGAAATTGATGAAGTCTAAATATTGCAGTTTCAACTTTGTCGTTATTCTTCGTAGTTCCCTTTATCATTACCAGCGCGCTGAATCGTCACCGTGTAGTTTTTCATTCGTCCATCTTCGGACATCACTTGTAACGTAACCAGATTCGATCCCACTTGAAGTGGTACGGGAATGACCGAATCATTTTCAATATGCTTGCCACCCACGGAAATAACTGAATTCTGATTCCTTGTAGTCGCCGTAATATTTAGCTCCGTAACCGAGTGCCCGACCTTTACCTTGTAATCATACGTCGATGGTGTGAAGGAAGGCGTTACCTTCATTACCTTCTTCCCCGAGCTCACCGTCAATTTACTTAATTGCGTTTTCGCTGTTTTGGAGAAATAGATGTCTATCATTTTACGGCCATAGTCCAAATCATGCTTCATTCGATTCTTCACTTCTTTATTAATCGAGCTGCTTGCGAGAAGTTTGCTTATGCTGTCGATCTTCTGTTTCACGTCACTTGCAGTCTCATCTGTCATAGTGGGATTCACATGTAGATCTTTTACAGCAGATTCCAGTTTCTGTATTAGTTTCCCGCCGTCCTTACGGCTCATCCCTTGGAAAGGAACGTAACTCTCATTGATTTTACGGATCATTTCTTCCATCACGGTCGCTAGAGGCTTGGTCGTATCATATTGAGGCAAAATTGCTTTATTACGATACAACCCAATCTTCAGCACCTTGTCATACTTATAATTAAATAGTCCTTCGTATTCAAATAATGCGGCTCCAGCTCCATCATTCTTTGTCGCTTCGGTAATTTGATCCACAACAGCCGATGTAGGATTGCCTTGGAATGTGTCCAGACCCGATGAGACGAATGCATTGTCTCCCGCTAATGCCATCGAGTTTCTCAAGTCCGTTACCGTTAATTCCGAACCTGGTGCATAAGACATATGGAACAAGTGATCGATCAAATTATGATCCAACCAGTATTTCGCTTCTTGTGCGTGCGATTTCGGCGCTTCCTCATAGTTCGGCCATACCGCAGTTGTAATTTGTAGGTTTGGTTTGATCTGATGCGCCTCGTTAACTACCCGAACGACCCAGGTATTGATCATGTCCGCACGGAATTGCAGCCACTCATCCCAGTAACGATCTCCTGGATGAAGGTCAAGCGGATCAACGCCATATTTCTCGCTGAACAAATCGCGGGTATACATGTCGTAACCAAAGTCATTCGTGTAATCTCCGGATCCTGGATACCTCGCATAATCCAAATGCAGTGAAGCTATGTCATATTTCGTGACGAGTTCATCGTATACAGAAGCAACGAAATCTCTAGCTTGCGGGAGCGCTGGATTAAGCCAATACCACTTGGCATTGTGACTGCCTTCTTCATAATCAATACCTTTTCTGCTTTTCATAAGCCAATCGGGATGATTCACCACAACCGGCCCGCCGACAAAGAAGTTCTCCACCCAGGCATGAATTTCAATCCCCTGTTTTTTGCCTTCCTCAATAAATGCTCCAAGTACATCAAAGCCTTCATACAAAGGATTTAATTCGGTATCTGGCAAAGACGTTGGCCAAGTGGTATATCCATTCCACCACGTTTCTAGATAGATGGCATTGATACCGGTCTCTTTGATTTTCTTCACATGATCTCTAACCTGCTCCAAGTTCTTTTCCTTCGGCCTCATCCAGAGACCTCGAGTCTGTACTTTCGGAGATTCAAAATTCATGTAACTTGCTTCCGTAACTTTCTGATCCAAGTCATTCAGTAGATCCATCAACCCGTTGGTACCGCTTTCATTTAAGCGCTGTTTGACCAACTCATAAACGCCCTTCGCTTCTACAATCTTCTGTTCAATATCGGCATAAGGAACGTCCATAAATTGATTCTTAGATAACTGGAGCGCCTTCTCTGCGCTATTGATACTTATCGATGCTTTATCTAAGTAAGATTCCGGTGTAAAAATAACCAACACTTCTTTTTTTACAAAATCCAGACTCAATTTGGCTCCGACCAGTGCATTGTTCTTTAACCATGTATTTTTAACCCCATGACCGGATAATACATAGCCGCCTTCAGGAATTTTACTGTTGTTCCCGCCGTTATTCGTCACATATCCATCCGCATTAACAATCGCTTCATTGCCCCATGGGTTCGTGCCAGTCTCCGCGCCATAATTACGACTATAGACGATCAACTGATTCGATCCACGAAATCCTGGATAAGGCACATTGCCGACATTGTCCCAGCCTCCGGGATTATCTTCTTTTACTTTCGGATTAAATGCATCAAACGAAGCTCTAGCCGCTTGGTAAATTAAACTATCCGTCACGAGCTCAACCTCTGCGCCGATACGCACTTGACCCGCTAGTTGGTTATAGAATGGACTTGTCGATTGAATCGACAGTACATATCCATCCGCTGGAATGGAGGAGTTGTTATCAAGATAAGCCCCTGTGTTGGGATCGTATGCAATTGACACGACCTTGGTTACCTTATTGCCAACGACTGTAAGCTCCATTCCCCAAGCATTCTGATTGGTGGTTGCGCCATAAGTAGGCTGGTACAACACCACCTCTCCCGCTCCACGCGGTCCATTTATTTTATCAATGCCTACCACAATACCATTCACTTTCAAATACTTGCTAGGCAGTATAGGAATATCTACGTTAATCGCTAGTACGGACTGCCCCACCTCCAAATTCAAGGATGACGCAGCGTTGCCAGAAGCCGAAATGACATAACCGTTCGCAGGAATGTAGGTGCCGCTCTGACCATGAACACCATATGTGCTTTTCACGACTGACACATCATTGGTGATGATATATTGAACGGTATCTTCAGAGAATGGTCTTGTCATCTCACCAAAATGACGTGTATAGACGGCGATGGTGTTCGCCGGTTGATCCTGATCTACAACGTCGATCGGTATGGTGCCCTGATCTGTGATGAGCTGTGGACCTCCGACTACCGGTGCGGGCAGCGTGTAGCCGACAATCTCAACCGGGTCTCCCGGACTCATATTGTCTTTAATCCACTGTTCACTCGATCCGTGACCAAACAGTACAAAACCATTCGTCGGTATTTGTACAGCACCCTCACGATATGTGACGTCGGTAACGCTGTAAGCGCCTTCATGGTAGTCCACGACTGCAGCAGCCGCATAAGGGTTCGAATCTGTGAGCTTACTACTATTTTCTCGGGTAAACAGGATCATTTCATCTGAAGCTCCGATGGCTCGATTCACTGCTGTAATGCTGATGGTGTTACCGTTTGCAGCTTTCGCTGTGATGGTGTTGCCATCAGCATCTTTTGCTGTGATGGCTTCATCGGCCAACACAGTCAACGTCGTCCCTGAAAAAATGAGAGCAAAACATAAGATGAAAGACAGCGTATTCTTTAATCTCATTTTCAAACCTCCCCATGGGTTCATGAAAAAACAGCTTCCCAAGCACTCCATCTTATGTACAACTAATCTCATCTATAAATCTATTTTTATGCCGAGTTTTCTACAAGCATCACCTCCATCAATCGTTATGGGGTATTCCTCTTGATCATAACAGACAACTCATATTCGAGGAAGGATATTTCCGCTTATTTTATGAATAATATTAAATTATTCCTCCATTTTATCTTTGCTTTATAGGAACGGCATCCATTCCTCCCGTAAGATGGAAGCCGAAACACAAAACGAGCCTTAGAAGCGATTCTAAAGGCTCGTTTTTGTACGGACTTTATTGTTGATGTTCTTTACAGTTACCTGCCATCATAAGCATCTCCATACGACTTGAAATTGTCAGTCAACCAAAACCAATTTTCACCTTTACTAGCGTATAAATGCTCTAACAATTCCGTAAAGCTTTTAGCAATAATCTGACTATCCCCTGGTGTTGCATGGGTTTCCAAAAAACTATCATAGCAATAACCTAAATGAGAATCGCTTAAGTCGATGCTAATGTACTGGTTTATTTGTTCAGATTCAGCAATTAGATACCACTCGTTACTAATATCTCCTTCTAGTTCCTCCCAAATAACATCATCCTCTGGGTAAAGCCTCTTACTAGTTGGAATAAACTCATTTGAAGAAACTATTTTTATTCCATAAGGCTTATCTGAGAACATTTGCAAGGAGTCATAATGGCTAAAGAAATAATTCAAATCTTCTGGAAGAGCGAATTCATTTGTAAAATCTGTTGTCCGCTTCACAAGTCTGCAATTACTATCCTGTTCTATTTTCTTAATAATCTCTATTATCTTCATAATTACTCCTTTAATCTCAAATTTACTTGCATGTAGTATATGTATCGCTCCCAGTTCATCTTGTTCTCTCACATCCTTCTCAATGACAACCGTGCTGAATTAGCATGAGCGCTATTCATATTGAGAACATTCATACAACAAATTGTTTTTAAAGTCATCCGCGGATACTCTTACAACGTCTGGATCTTCCGGAACTTTGAATACAACTACATGCGTTCCTTCTTCTGACAGGTTAGGCAATAGCTCATCTAAGAGTGTATCTAAATGTATTTTTTGTGTTTGGCAGTTCTCCCATTCATCTTCGATACATTTCATAGCGTACTCTTTAAATGGCCAAATCGGCATAGACAGATTTCCCTCTTTATCTGAGGTTGTAACAAACCCATCATTTAATTTCAAAGACCACGCCTCTTCCCAGTCTGCAATACGTTTTACGGAATAAATATATCGATCTCTAGCTGATCTTTTTATCATGGCTTTAAACTCTGGACTTGATTCAAATCCCTTACCCATATGGTTCTCCTCATTTCTTCTTTAGTTCAGTTCAGCCAACATAAAACTATCTTTATTTATCAAGATCTACAGACCAATCAATCTCTTCCTTAAACCAATTGTTCAATTTTGTTGAACCATTATCCATTTGAATAGGGATCTCCCTTGCCCACATTTTAATGTCATTTATGAACATCTCTTTATCAAGTCCTTCGAAGTTGTGTTTCTTTAGCGCAATGTTTAGGAACTCTAAAAATAGATTCCCCAAATGATACCGTTGCTCTACTTTATACATTTTTTCATATTCTTCTACCTTGACTGCAATATCGATTGTCAGATAGTTATCTTTCTTCGTGTATCTAATAAATGACCTTCTTCCATAGGATTCAGGCAAACATCTAAAACCTATCCCGATCGAGACATCAACATGACCATATTTTGAGTTTATGTTAGATTCCAATGCACTACTTAATTCACTAGCTAATTCACCAACTCTCGCACCTGCAGTATCTGAAATTATTGAAAAATCCATGCAGCGCACCTCCTACTCAGAAATTATTCTTTTCTCTTTTAGAAACAGAAACCAATCATCCTGTTCAGAATCCGGGATAACCTTGCAATATCCAGATCCGAACACAACATTTTGCATAAAGAAATCTAATTCTCCAAAGCCATTCATCGTAGTTCCGTCTTCATCCAATTTATAAACATTCCCGTCAAATCTGTTCATTATTAAGGGTTCATAGAGAATCTGGCCTATTGCTAACCATGATTCTTTGTCATCTTGAATATCTGAGAGAACATATTGACGACTCTCAAATTCACTGTAACTCCAGAAATCAATATCACCACATCGTGCTCCATTTGTTATTTTTAATAAGTCGTAGTATTTCCCTAGCTTTAACGAATCAGCTTCTTCATGAATCCCCGTGAACCCATCATTTAATTTTCCGAAAATAATCGTTGAAGGAGCCTCTTGTAAACCTTCTTTCAGGCAATCAATTATTTTTTTAATGTCTTCGTTCATTCAAATCCATCCTCTACTTAAAAAGAATCTTGAATT
This sequence comes from Paenibacillus sp. KS1, assembly GCF_001680695.1. Taxonomy (NCBI): domain Bacteria; kingdom Bacillati; phylum Bacillota; class Bacilli; order Caryophanales; family Paenibacillaceae; genus Paenibacillus; species Paenibacillus sp. KS1. The sequence continues at coordinate 14,635 of NZ_MAIS01000055.1, forward strand.
CTGTAACCTGCTTTTTGTGCCAACTCCTTAATTTCATTAATGTCAGTTGATGGAACCGTGATCAGAACGTAACAGTCACTTTCGAAATCCAAACATGCCAACGAAATTCCCTTTTCACTTAGCCTTTTGGAAATTTCATTTAAATATTGGGATGTTGGCAGCTCATCAAATTCTCCATCCTCAAAATCTTCCCAGCTTATGCACGCCATTTTCTTTCTATCTAGCAATTCATCAACAACATCGCATAGGTATAAACCTGATTCTTTCCAATCGATTTCAAATGCCAAATCATGATCAAGAAGTGCGTCAACCAAAGAAATCCATGCCAATTGATTAATCGGGCTATCGATCCCTCTTTCATCCAGCCGCTCTTTGAAATTCTCGAAATAGACTTCTGGCTTTTCTATAGCTAATGAAACCTCTGAATAAATTTCTTCTTCCACATCATATGAAAGCCTTTGCACAAGTAACAGCATTGCATTCATACACTCACTCCTTTTCTACCTAACAGTTGAAGGTTTAACGTATCATGCGCTGCGAATCAGGTACTTTTTCATTTTGAATTACGAATTGCAATATCTCATCCTCATCAATGTTATACCCGGGTTTATCCTTTGGAATTTCGGCCAGAGGTGTTTGAAGCAACGGATGTTCTATATTAGGGGTAGCTAGTCCCTCTTTTTCTCTAATTAATCGAATGCAATAATAATCGTAAGGAATACAGTCAAACGATAAAATTTCACTTAATTTATAGGGAGTGTCGCTTAGACTATAAATGTGGAAGTCACATAGTTCATACAGATGCTCTCTAAAATTACTTGTATCACTCCAACTACGCATTAATTTTTGATAGACATGATCTTCCGGTAAAATAGTAAACAATTCAGGCATGTCTCCCGTTTTCCATTTGTGATATAGGCAGGTCATAAAAACATGATGAGTCTTATTCTCCTCATAAAAATCTCGATCTTTCGTGAACATATTCGTTGCATATTTGTCGGCTAGCTCTGCAATATCTTCATAGCCCCACAATAAGGAAAGCCCGATAAGCCCACCTATTTGTCTGTCCGATACACTTCCTCTACTCGGATTGCTTTTGATCATTTGTATCAACCAAAAAAGTTGCTGCTCTAATAAAATCCATGCTGAGGATTCTCCATTGAGTATTCTATGTTTTGCATTCATTTCAAGGTGAACACCTATTAATAACCCTAAGCGATCCGCTAAACGATTTCGTTCGTTTTTTTGAATAAAGTCTTTGATTTCATCCAGTCGAGCATCTCGTATTTCTTTCACTTCTTCATCCGAAATTACTCGTTTTTTGTACTCTTTCATCGCTCGATCAAAATACTTCCAATACTTATTAGTGCGCATTCTTCCACTCCTTTACATTAAGAATATTGCCAATAACTTTGTATGGGGTTCTCAATCGAACCTGCTAACATTTGTGCATATAAATAGATAGCACCGAACGCAAAGGGATAACTCTTTCTTGGCTTTATGAGTGTATCTGGATACCCATCCTCATCGACCTGAAATAGAAATTCAAAACCGTCATCATGCAACTCCGTATAGTAATACTTTTCTCCCTGGATATGCCTTGGAGTTCCCCCAAATTTAATAAGAAAACGTTCTTCAAATGACGCTTTATCACTTACAATGTTGGCTTCTGAAATAAAGTGCTTTACTAAATCAGGATTGGTAAAAGTATCAAGTTTACTCTCTTCTGTTTTAGGATGTTTCATTGTGAATAATGAACAATCTGGATATCTATTTTTCGAAATACGATCTTCAAACTGTTTAGGAGCGAATATGGAGATCATCTCATTATCATCAAAAGGGTTAACGATAGATAAATAAAAATACCTCTCCATATCCTTATTTACCATGTCTTCTAGTTCATCAAAAGATGCCGGTGCATTCCCTCCGATCCATCCATTACGGCAATCATTTTCGCTCGTTTGAAAAAGCATGCACTCTTTTCGTTCTTTAAGCATTTTTAAATCTTTCATTGTAATCTCCCTTCTCTACTTTCATTTCGTGTAACACCGTCCTGCCCATCTCCTCACCATACTTCGATATTTATCGAGTTAAATCCTAACAAAAGGGGACTTGAATGAGCTTCTGACAATAGTCGATTTCGGCTTTGAGCATGTCCACCGTATTTTTAGCAGGAAGCCTTTCCTTTAGTGATTCATCGACAGTGTAAATGGCTTTTCTCAATTTGCGGGAGCGCTCTTGGAGAATCTCTTGCGGCGATTTGTGGTTGTAGCGTGCTTTTGTATGCGCTGCGTCCACAATAATAGAGGTGCTTTTCAGAATGCCCTGCTCGATAGCTAATTCGACTGACTTTCCAATCAGCATGTCCAACAGATTCAGGTCTTTGAGCCTCAGCTTGCGGAACTTGGTGAGTGAACTTGGGTCGATGACTGGTTCTTTCGGCGTCATTTGAAGGAAGTATTTGAACGACATGTCGTATCGGGAACGCTCAACCAAATCCACGTCCGATAGCTCGAAAATGGCTTTCAGAAGTAAATATTTAAACATCCGAACAGGGTCAATGGCGTTCCGGCCATTGTCCAGACAGTAGTTCGTTTTCAATTCATCGTAGACGAAGGAGAAGTCCACCAACTCGTTAATTTGACGTAGCATATTATATTTCGGCACCACAAGGTCATATAGAGCCGTGTAGGAGCTAAATGCAAACGAGATTTGAGGCTGGAACATTGGACTTCAACCCTTTCAATGTGATTTTTTCATTATACAGCAAAGAAGGCACTACTCCTCCAACAATCTTGGAGAAGAGTACCTTCTTTGGCTAAAGAACTTTTTCAGTGGCCTCCGTTACCGATAGGGCATTGTCCTTCCTTACTCGTGAATAACAACAAGCGGTATGATATAAAATGAGTGGGTAGGCGGTAGTAAGATGGCCTCATTTATGAACCTTCCAACCAGTCGTTCTGGTCTGTAAATCCCACAGCTTGTTATATAGACCGCCGCTTCCGAGCAGTTCCTTATGTGTCCCCTGCTCTGCGACTTTGCCTTTGTCCATCACGATGATCTTGTCTGCCTTTACAACGGTTTTCAGCCGATGAGCGATCATAATGACCGTGCGCCCCCGAATCAAGCGGCTGATTGCTTTTTGCATTTCCACCTCGTTCTCCGGGTCAAGGGAGGAAGTGGCCTCGTCGAGCAAAATCACCGGCGCGTTCTTAAGTATAGCCCGGGCAATGGAAATACGTTGACGCTCTCCGCCAGAGAGCGTAGATCCGCCTTCGCCGACCATTGTGTCATACCCATGCGGCAGTTTCATGATGAAATCATGACAACAGGCTTCTTTGGCCGCTGCCTCAACCTCCTCTTGAGTCGCATCTTCACGCCCGTAACGGATGTTATTGCGGATTGTGTCCTGGAACAGGTATACATCCTGGAATACCATAGAGATTTTCTTCATTAATATCTCCGGATCAAGCTCGCATTCATTCACGCCGCCGAACAGCACTTTTCCTGCCTGCGGATCATAGAACCGCGCAATCAGGCGCAGCAGTGTACTTTTCCCGCTTCCCGAAGGGCCTACGATAGCAGTCAGCTCGCCTTCCTCCATCCGGACAGTAACGTCGTCCAATACGATATTGCTCTTGTAAGCGAACGTTACATTTTCAAACCGGATATCATGGATTTGCGGAGGTTCTTTGTCACCCTTCATGACTGGCTCCTCCAGCAGACTGACGATGCGTTCACCCGCCAAGACGTCATATTTAAACGAAGGCAGACGCATGATCGCAACCGATAGCGGATCGAAAATTCGGGTGCCCATGAGCAAAAACATGGCAAACAGCGGTACCCTGATTCCACCGTCCAAAATAAGATACACGCCTAGAATCGTCATGAGAGATAATCCCATTTGAATAAAGGCAATAGCAACTAAAAAGAAAGGTCCAAGTCCACCTTCCAGTTTGATGCTTTCTTTCATATATCTATAAAAACTATGATCTAATCTTTTAAAATTTTCTCCGCGCAGATTGTAGGCCTTGATCATTTTCATGCCAAACAGATATTCCTGCAAATGGTTCGCTTGAACGATCTTGGCCTCAGCATGACTAGTGCCGATCTTGCGTTCCAAGCTGGAGACTCCCCACAGGATCAGTATCGTTACGGGAAATCCGGCAAACATCGCCGCCGCCATGCGCCAGTCCAAGAAAATCAGCCCGATAAAAGCGAATACCGGTATAATGGCACCGCTTATCAGCTGTGCCAAATTGTTGGTCCCCGCATTTTCCAGCTGGGTAAAATCATTCATCATCGTATGTCCCAATTCGCCGGGACTTTTGCTCATCAGAAAGCCAAGGGGAAGTTTTCGTATATGCTCGGCCAAATTAGCCCGCCCTTCGGCAGAAGCTTCATATGCGCCGCGATAGATGGAGCGGTATGCCATTCGTTCGCATGCCGACACGAGAACAAGGAACACAACCATGCCACCCCATGCATACCACAACTTCTCCATATTCAGGAGTCCCTGTTCCCCGCTGTAGTAAGCGTAAATGGTACTTACCGCTAAGGCTAGGCAACCGAATGGGAACATGTTAGCCAAATTGGCCAACATCGTCCAGAGGATGGGCTTCAACATTTTTCGGGGGTTGCCCGCCGTAATATAGTACAGTTGTTTCATCATCAATCGGACGCCACCCTTTCCTGCAATAGATCGATATTCCATTCCGTGGCAAGCGTATAAGCATCCCACATGCTTTTGTATAAACCGCCACGGGACAGAAGTTCATTATGTGAGCCTTTATCGTCGACCAGCCCTTCGTTTAATACTATGATCTGGTCTGCCTCACAGATGGTGGTCAAACGATGCGCTATAATCAGTACCGTCTTCCCCTTGATCAGTTCCTGCAGCGCAAGCTGCATATGATATTCGTTCTCCAGATCAGCGTAGGCAGTCGCTTCATCCAGCACAAGGATAGGCGCGTTTTTAAGAATGGCCCTTGCGACAGAAACCCTCTGTTCCTCTCCCCCCGAAAGATACACGCCGCCTTCACCGATCTTTGTATCATAGCCCTCGGGCAAGTTTTGGATAAACTGATGGCACTGTGCCGCCTTAGCAGCCGCATACACTTCCTCCGTTGTCGCCGTCTGCCTGCCCGCTGCAATATTATTGTAGATGGTATCTGAAAACAGGAACGTATCCTGGAATACGAAAGATAACGTATCCATGAGGTCGTTTGTTCTCATCTTCCGGATATCGATTCCGCCAATCGTGATACTTCCTTTTTGAACGTCCCAAAACCTAGGTATCAAATGCGCGATAGTAGATTTTCCGGATCCAGACGGTCCCACCAAGGCGGTGATTTCCCCTTGAGCTGCAATGAAGCTAATCCCTTGCAGCACCTCCGCACCATTGTCGCTATACGAAAAGGATACATTATGGAACTGAACATCATAGGAGGACGGCGTTAGACAAGTTTCCGGCTCTTGTATGGATGTTTCTGTGAATATCTCATCAATACGTCTGACGCTCTCGACAATGACATTGAGGGTAGATGCAAAACTGTTCAGCTTGAAAACAGGAGTAGAAATACCCGGTGCCAACACGAGGAAAAGCATCAGCGTTGCCGCAAATGCCACGTTGTCAGGATCTCCGCTGATGAATAGCAGGCCTACAGGCAAAATAAAAGTGACCAGCGATATCAGAATAACCTTAAAGGAGACATAGCCGTTTTGAAAATTATCGGTATACTTGACACTGAAATCACGATAGTGAATCATGTCTTGATAGAACTTGCGAAAAGAGCGTACCGTTTGTCCAAAGATTTTAATAGAAGGCATGCCTCGGACATACTGTATGGATGAAGTATTGATATTTTCCAAAGCGTCAAAATACTCCTTCATTCCTTCCTTTGCTTTTTTCCCTGCCATCATGGAAAATTGAAGGCCAAATCCGATCAAAATGGGGATGAAACAGGCCAAAGCGAGCCAAACATTGAATGAAAACATAATGATAGCCATGGCAATAATCATGACTAGCGTATTGATAAAATCAGGCAATTGATGAGCAATAAAAAGCTCGATCTTCTCTACATCGTGCTCTACGATTTTTTTGATTTTACCGGTGGCATTTTTAGTAAAGTATCCGAGCGGAAGGGAGCCAACGTGATTGGACAACTTCTTCCTGATCCCATACAGGATACGATACGCTGCAATATGCGAGCACATCCCCCCGACATACAGAAAGAAATACCCAAGCACCATCCCGGCAGCGCCCCATATCGCCCATCGGATGACATACGACCCATTCACAGCCGAAAGATCCGATGCGTGCTTTAACAATTCGGCCATCACCGCATAGATAGAGAAATACGGAACCAACATTAAAAATACGCTTAGCGTAGACAGGATTCCCGACCACACAAGAAGCGACTTTTTTTCACCTGCCAGCTCCAAAAGTCTGGGAATGCCTGCTTTCTTGTTCTGTTTCAATGTTTCTCCCCCCCATTCTTTTATTTTTAGCCGGTATCTGTTCATCGACTTTGAGCGGGGCCATAAATATATTCAACATACCGCAACGCGAACAAGCCTAGGGTGATTCATGGACTTTTCGCGTTGCGGCAAATCCAATCTATACAATGCCTGCTTTGGTAAAGTGCTTTCGAAGCATCTTCCTGCCCCAAAGACTACCCGCGTACGCCGCAATGGCAGTTACAACTAGCGCCGCGATAAATACCGGTAAATTCACCATACTTAGCAGCTTGTCGTAAAAAGCCGGGTCCATTCCTCGAGAGGTCTTAAAATCAATATAGGCTTCCTTCATAAATACCATGGGAGTGTATGCGCCTACAGCATAACCCACCATCAATATCGTATAAGAAATAGCGCCAGCGATAAATTTCGTGCGACCCATAAGCTCGAATACCGCCTCGGCCAAAATTCCGCCAACTATTGTGCAAATCGTCAAGATAGGCATATCTCCAACCAACATCATAAATGACCCAAGCAATATGCCGGTTATGATGAATACGCCGCGAATCGGAGCTTTGGCAACCATCAGCATGACGACAATTCCTCCAGGAATCGCGATAATGGCTGGCAAAAGGAGCCCCGTGACAGGAATTAATCCAAACGCAATCCCAAGAATAGTTACCAAAACCATCAAAATGGCATTTAAGATGCCGATAAAGATCAAACTTCTTACTTTAGACACGCTTTTCGATTTTGCATACATGTCGAACTCTCTCCTTCTTCGCTATCGATTTGGATGACGGATCGAATCTCCGCCAACGTTTCCTTGTTAACTCTAATTTCTCGAATTCCCTTGCTCCCTTCCAGGTGGAGGACACGATCAACGGTGTTCAATATAAACTCATAATCGTGGGAGATGACAAAAAGGCATCGGCCTTCTGCGGCGAGTTGGCGGAGCATTTGGCTTACCTTGTGCATGTTGGCTCCGTCTAACCCGCTCGTAGGCTCGTCGAAGAACAACAACTTGGCTTCCTTTAAGCAAGCAATTGCAATCGCAAGCCTTTGCTTCTGCCCCCCAGACAAGGTCGTCGGATGATGCGTCCGGTAGTCCTCGATTCCGAAATACCGAAGCAATTGTCCAGCTTTTTCTTTCACAGACTCCTTTTGTTCCAGTCCTAGTAAAATCTCCTCTTCTACACTGGAGGTGAAAAATTGGTAATCCACTTCCTGCATCACGATGAAGCTGTCGCGCAACCGCTCTCTTGGCGAACGAATGCGCCCGTCTATGCGAACGGTACCCGATTTCTGCCGTTTCATACCCATCAACGTCCGAAAGAGCGTGCTTTTACCGACGCCATTACCGCCGATGATCCCGACCACTTCCCCCGCATACGCTTCAAGCGAGATGTTGTTCAAGATCGGATCTTGTTTTCTATAGTAGAAGGTCACGTTCTCTGCCTGAATAAAAGGCTCGTTCTTCTTTGCCGATTGTTGCGACCTGGCGGCTGGAAGGAGCTGCTCAGGACGGATGCTTCTCAAGCCCTGTGCCTTAAACCATACCTCAGGCAAGCTAAAAAATTCCGGGCCGCTCCACTCCCCAAGCTTCTTGCCGTCCTCGATCATAATGACGCGATCGGCTAGTTCCCTCAAATAATAGAGCTTGTGCTCCGAAACCACGATGGTGTGCCCGGATTTCTTAAGCCGCTCAAGCGCTTGCCTCAACTGTTTGGTGCCCTGACCGTCTAAATTGGCCGAAGGTTCATCCAACACATAGATTTCGGGAGTGGAAGCGTATACGGAAGCGATTGCAACTTTCTGCTTCTGTCCGCTGGACAGATCGAAAATACGCCGCTTAACAAGTGGAGCAAGCTCCAGTTCAGAAACGGTACGCTCAATGTTCGCTCGCAGTATATGTGCTGGGATTCCCAGATTTTCTCCGGGAAACGCGATTTCCGAAAGAACCTCCAGCGTGAAAAATTGGGAGCGCGGATCTTGAAAGACAGAGCCTACTTTGGAAGCTATCCGTTTGATTTCTTCCTTCGGAACGTCTAACCCGCTTGCTCTGACATCACCCCCCAGCTCTCCTGCGTAGAAGTTCGGAACAAGTCCGTTAATGCACCTGGTCATTGTTGTCTTTCCGCAACCGCTTCGGCCCGTCACAACTACGAATTCACCGGGCTTTACCGACAAGTGAAAATGACTCAAGCTTTCTTGCTCTTCCTCTTCATATCGGAACGATACATCATGCAGCAATATGGAGATACTATTCATTCCTTCCCTATGATATTTGAAAGTCGACCGGTAAAATCGTAATCCTGAAGCCAAAGCAGAAGGATAGCCGTCAGCACGCATAGCCCTACACAACCGGCATCCATGATGCGAAACCGCACATCGGTCGCCGAAGTCCGCTTTCCGTTGGTATCGACGCCTTTGCTGAGGGCAGCGGCAGACAACTCCTCCGATACTTTGCTGCTTCGAATAAGCAGCGGAACAAGCAGATGCTCCATCGCCTCCATAGGATGCCGAAGCATGCCGAATATCGTCGCGTGAAGTCCTCGCATGACCATGTTTTCACGAATGTAAACAAGCTCCCGCCTGACGGTTGGCACATAACGGTAGGCCATTGCCAGAGGAATAATAATCAAATTCGGGATGCGCATCCGTTCAAGCGCTACGATCATCTCGTTGACTCGCATTCGAGACAAAACGATAACACCTACCATAATTAAGGGAAGAAAACGGTGTGCAATGGCGAGCAATAAAGAAATCGCCGTTACGACTCCATTCGTGGGAAGCTGCATCAACGCATGCTCCAACAGGTACCCTAATATGCTAACAATCGCAAAGACCGCCGCATACTTTCTTAATTCGAGAACCGCCATTACTATGGCAAGAAGAATAGATAGGCCAAGGAGCAACTCCCGGTTATGTAAGAAGAAGCTCAACAAGCAGACGGTTAAAGACATAAAAATGAATACTCGAGGATCTGGTCTGGTTGCACGGAAGCTGATCTTCTGGTTTTCCACCCTTCTCACTCCTTTCGCTTGGCGCGATGGATTGGATTATCGTAAAGATGATATCCCCAGCTCACACGAAGTATTCTTATATATACTCAACTTTATTTCCTTAGGGAAACTTTATGCGTGCGTTTATGTCATGTATCCTCTGCTCTGCGTCTCTTGTTTTTATGACCTGGTTTGTTATACTAGCCATTAAGTTAGAACTCTCAAACTTTACCACCCTGCCAGATGGAGAGACAATGGGTTTAGGCCACATTTGTCTTTCATCGGCATTCGATTTGTCTCTTATCGTCACTTTACATAGAAAGGAGCTTGCTGTTATGCAGCGGTTTACGATCGAAAGCGAATACACACCTTATCTGGAAGCGATCGGATTTTCCGTCGATCCGCATTTTCATGCCGAATCCGCAGTTCGCTTTATTCTTGATCCAGCGTTGGGTGAAGGGAGCGTATGGGTTTACGCCAAGACAGGCCATTTTTTTATACAGTCTATGGACTTTTACTTCTATGAGGATGTTTCGTTCGAATACCCGCAGTTCGACTTTATCAGCTTCGGATATTATGAATCCCTGCTCTATGCAGACGAACATGAGGTCTCTACCTCCCCCTACCTATTGGGGTATAGAAGCTATACTCAGGCTTTCAAATGCGTGATTCCGAAACAGCAGGCGGTAAGAAACCATTGTATTGTGCTCGCGCCCGCTTATTATGAGCATCACTTACGAAAAGCCTATCCGGACGAATACGAGGAATTGCTGACCGCGCTTGAGCAGCATTGCGGATTAATTCATCTCCCCGAGCTTGCTTTGCTTCTTAAGCAATTGACACATTTCTCAGGGAATGGCGCAGCAGCCAGGCTGTATTATGAAAGCAAGGTAGCCGAAACGTTAGCGCTGATCATCGACCATAACCACAAGCGAGGGATGCAAAAAGCGCCTCTTACCGATTTGGATCGCGACGGACTTGCGGCTGTCCTCCCCTTTATTGAGAACCAATGTGGCAACTACCGCATTACTCTTGATCAGTTGGCAAAGCTAGCTTGCATGTCCCCAACCAAGCTGAAATACACCTTCAAAAAATCGTACAACTGTACGATTTCCGAATACATTAGCCGGATAAGGATGCAAAAAGCGAAGCATGCGCTTGAACATACGCAAATCAGCATTGGGGAACTTGCCCGTAATCTGGGCTACAAAAAGACACGCAGCTTTTCCGATTACTTCTATGCCCATACCGGCCTGCTTCCGAGCGAATATAGAAAACTAGCGCATGGCAGTATATCCTTGCACCCACAGGAGGTTGAATTCGTATGAAACTGAGCCCCACCATGGAAGATTACTTGGAAACGGTTTTCCTTTTGTCCCAAGAAGGGGCCGGTGCTCGCCTCTCCGATATTGCCGATAAGGTCGGGGTAACGAAGGCCAGCGCGAATCGGGCGGTAGCCACCCTGTCCAGTTTAAGACTCGTTCAGAAAGAGCACTACAAGGAAATCCATCTCACCCCTGAAGGCCTTGCCTATGCAAATCGGATTGTTCATAAGCATGAGGTAATCAAACAATTTTTCATGAACGTCCTCCTAGTCGATGCGGATATTGCCGAGCAAGATGCCTGCATGATCGAGCATGTCATCAGTTCAGACTCGGTTCGAGCCATGCAGCAGTTTGTGACCAATACTCCCGCCAGCAATGCACCTCGCTCTATCCGTACAAATCCGAATGCGGACTAAGGAACGGATCCAGTCGCCGCCAATCATATAAAAAACCCTATCATCTTTGATAGGGTTTTGATGATGGAATCAACGTGTTACCGTAATCAACTCCAATCGTTAACGTGCCCGTATAAATTCTCTCTCCCCATTTCGTAAACTTAGGCCACCCTCCTTGAACCCCATGAGACAGCGTAAGAACAAAATCATTTGCATTAATATAGGGACTGAGTTGCCTTGAATTGTATGGTGGCAAGGATTCAATTTCATAGGTAAGCTCTTGAGGGAAAAATAATTGCGTTGTTAATATTTCTTTTAAACCATCAATTATTTTGATGTGAATATGAGGCGTTCTAAGATGATACCAAGCAGGAATTATGGTCAGAAACTCAACCATGCCATTCACGTCTGTAAACTGGCGCCCACGTAGAAATGTTTTATGGTCTATCGGTGTGGCAGTTTGTCCTGGAGCGAAGCTACTATTTTCGTACCCTGAAAATCCTGAATAAACACCACAGGCGTTACTATTCCAAATATCAACGGCCAACCCACAGATGGGTCTGCATCCCTTAACATCAACTACTCTTAAGCGGAGTAAGAGATCAACTCCATATTGGTCTTCTCGAACATCTTTTCGAATCATGGAGTTCTTCAAATAAAAGGGGCCTTCACTCGTGGAACTCGTAAGTAGACATCTATCTGTATCCTCGAAACTATAGCTTACAATACAAAATTCGTTATATTGCTGTTTCAGGATATTTTTCTTGACCCATTGATTACACGGATTGTTCATATCACGAAACATACATACGGTTCTCCTTTGGGTTTCTGATTATATCCTGAGCATATGCCTATATTTCGTAATAAGTGCAATTTGTTTAGGAAACCACAACATAAAGCTTCGAATAGCACTAAAAAGTCTTTTTTTATTTCAAACCTTTAGAAACATATGATTATCAATAGCGTTTATATACAGAACAATACGAACTTGGAAGAGGTGAAATTATGAAGAAATTAGACGGCCTCTAGCTTCCCACAAGGAGGAAAAATAGAGCCAAATGAGCAATAGTATGAAAAAATCACCCGTATGGACAGACCACCAAACACCCGGTACCCGCTGGAGCAAACGGCAGGCAAGTAAAGCTGTACGCCGCTTTACAGGTGATGTTCAAAACGGAAAATGGTACAGAAAGCTGTTCTGTTCCTGGGATATTTGCGACTTACGCTTTTACAAAACAAATGAACAAGCGATACATGAATGGGAAACATCCCGATGTCTGAGGGAACGACAATTGACTCAGGCAGAAGTGATAAAGGATTGGGAAAAGTTCTATAGAAGAAAATAAGCTCAAGCGTCGGTCTGGGAAGCCCGGCGCCTGAACTTTTATAAGGGATTATTGCTGCCACTCGTTCAATCTAATTTGAAGCGGAAATTCACATTAAACTGAACCTGATACGATATTGCCTCTGAACATCGTTGCGACACGTTTCGAACTTCTTGCGATAGCTTCAGCCGAACATGATGCTTCCACTAACACCATATTTGCATCGTCTCCGACTTGGGGCCATACTCTTTCGCCATTATCATTTAATGGCGTCTTGCCGTCAGTAATAAATTGCAGCGTCCGAGCTAATGCCCGCTCATCGGACCATCCGTACATTTCCGCCAAACGACCGGCGCGTTTCAAAATATCCCCATCTCCAAAAGGCGACCAAACGTCAAAAATATTATCGCATCCGACAGCAACATTGACACCTTTCCGATGTAATAGACCGACTGGCGGAAACTTGCGGTTTATCGGTACACTAGTAATGATGGAGATCCCTGCATCTGCCAGAAGCTCTCCCATGACTTCCGCTTGAGCTTGAGAGATGTCCCCCAACCCAAAGGCATGGCTGACGGCAACCTTGCCTTGCAATCCTGCTTCTTTCGTTAACTGGGCCAATCGTTTTATTGTAAACACACCAAGATGATCGGCGTCATGCAAGTGCAGGTCAATGCCCGCATTTCCTTCTACGGCTAGCTCCACCATTTCCTGCAAGGAAGCTTCGAGATCACCATCCACCGTGGCCGGATCGACCCCGCCAACAAAGCTGGCTCCTTGGCGAAGGGCTTCCCTGACCAACTGTTTCGACTTGGAACGCAATAAACCATGCTGTGGAAAAGCAACGATTTCGTAGGATAGCTTCCCTTCAAATGTTTGCAGCGCTCGCTTAACTTGTTCCAAATTCTCCAATCCAACCTCGGGATAAACATCGACATGCGTGCGCACATGCGTTACACCAGACTTCACATAAATATCAAGCAGCTGTTCCGCACGTTCTTGCGTCGTTGTTTCCAAAGAAGGAAGTACTTGCTTCTCGATTTCAAACCGTTCAAAAATATTGCTTGCAGGTGTTACCGCACGCCACCGATCACCAAGCAATGTTTTATCCAAATGACAATGTTTTTCGATGAATGAAGGCAGCACCAGACGCCGTTTCGCATCTTTCTTAGAGAGATCATCCTGAACGGGCTCATCCGCTGAGACGATCTTCGCCACTTTCCCATCCTCGATTAAGAGATGATAGCATTCGGTTTTGGTACCCGTAATCACACCGTTATCTTCCTGAAACCCCGTTTCCAACAGGACATTGGTTAACCAATAAGCAGTATTCAAAGAAGCTCATCCTTTCTACGTTCTATGATTAAAGTTCTCCGGCCGCCAGATTCCCCTGAAAGATAACCGCGACCCTTCTTGCTCTTCGTGCAACCGCTTCGGCTGAACAACTCGCATCAACGAGAACGAGATCGGCAGCGTCTCCGACATTGGGCCAGATGCGTTGTCCGTCTGTATTTAAAGGTGTTACACCGCCTGTAATATACCCCAGTGTTTGTCCAAGGGAACGTTCATCCTTTAAGCCGAATCGCTCCGCTAATGTACCTGCTTTTTCAAGACTATCTCCTTTGCCAAAAGGAGACCAGTGATCCGTGATGCTGTCATCACCGAGGGATATTTGCACACCTTTTTCGCTTAAAAGTGGAATCGGAATTGTCTTTCCAATCGGAACCGAAGATGTAATCGTAATCCGCTGCTCAGCTAATAGGTCTGCAACTTGACCTGCCTCTTCTAGAGAAATGTCGGCCAACGCCAGAGCATGGCTGATGTTGACTCTTCCTTGCCACCCGGCTTCCTCTGTTAACGCGGCCAATCGTTGAAAGGTAAAAATGCCAAGATGGCCTGGATCATGGATATGAAGATCTATACCCGCATCCGCTTCCACCGCAAGCTCCATGACCGTGTGCAGCGACTTCTCGATATTTCCGTCAATGGTTGCAGGGTCAACGCCGCCAACGAGAGCAGCACCGCTTCTCAATGCTTCTCTTACAAGAGAAACAGATTCACTGCGCAATAATCCATGCTGAGGAAACGCCACAATTTCAACCGAAGCTTTTCCTTTGTAAGTTTCTACGGCCTGAAGCGTGGCTTCCAAATTCCGCAGCCCTATGAATGGATCGACATTACAATGGGTACGAATACGGATCGAACCGGCATGGGTCAGCAATTCCAGCAACTTCTCCGCCCTTTCCTTGGCAACAGGCAACAAGCGCGGGAGTAATTCCTGTTCTTCCTCCAGCCTAGTCAAAAGTCCTTTACGCGGAATCGTTGGCGCTTTCCATGGGCCGCTGTAATATGTCTTATCAAGATGAATATGCATATCGCGGAAAGAAGGGAGCATGAGATATCGATTTGCATCCCGTTTCGGCATATTCGTTTCTAAAGGTTGATCTGCAGGAACGATCTCACTGATCTTCCCATCTACAATCTGTACATGAAAAAGCCTTGTTTCTGTCCCCGTTACGGTGCCATTCTCATATTGATAGCCGGTTTCCAAGCGCACATTCGTTAACCAGTAAGCATTGTCTGCCACTTCCGTCTCCTCCTTCACTGCAATGTTTTCCCAAACCAGCCAGTAAGACAGCCATTACAATCAGCAAGAGACGAGACATCTTCTCCGCCTCCTTTATCGTGCTTTACAAATATGCTAACATGAAGGCGATCAAACGAAAAATATATAATAAATAAGTTATCTATATGTTTTCCATATACGAGAAGGGAGTCTATGCATCGATGGATATCAGACAGCTTCGCTATTTTATTGCGATTGTGGAGGAAAGAAGCATATCAGCCGCAGCGAGAAGACTTCATATTTCTCAACCGCCATTAAGCCAACAATTGAGAGCAATGGAAGAGGAACTCGGCGTAATATTGTTAGAGAGAAACGGTAAACACATGGAAGTAACGGATGCAGGCAAGACCTTATATTCCTATGCCTTGCAAATGGATCAATTAATGCAAGAGGCTAAGATGGAAGTGAGTGAGGTCGAAAATGGGGTAAACGGCCAATTGACGATGGGTGTAAATACGTTTTCCGTTCCTGATTTGCCTGAAATCCTCCATCAATTTCAAAAGTACTATCCAAAGGTAACGTACAAAATCCAACAAAATGAGTCCGCTCATCTGTGTCAGTTAGTTCGGGATCGGGCTATCGAATTAGCATTCATACGATTGCCGCTTGAATTGGACGATTTCTCAGTTCTTCACCTGTATACCGAACCGTTTTATTTGATTACATCCCAGAAGCAGAAACGGTTTGAACATGAAGTAACGCTTGCGGACACGGCTAACGAGCGGCTCTTATTGCCAAGCACGCAGGGATTAGGTGTGCACTATTTAATCTTGGAGGCATACTCAAGGCTTGATATGCATCCCCCTGTTGTCGGCGAATGTTCCGACATAGCCCTGTTGATGGAGTTGGTTTCCACTGACTTTTGTTCATCGATCGTTCCGGAAACATTGCTTCATCGGCATAAAGGGTTTTCGATCCATGCGTACAAAATTTCCTCTACCGTTGGGATGTCTTCTCCGCTTGGGCTAATATGGCTCAAAAATCACCGTTTATCCAACACGGCCCGGAATTTTATCGATTTGTTCAAAAAGGAAAGCAGGTATCTTCAGCATCACGTGCATAAGGAAATGGATGGAGATTGATTGATTCAAACCCTATTATAAAGTCCATTTTTGTGGAATACGGAAATCAAAAAAAGACCCTCGGATTATGACGATCCGGGATCTTTTGGGTCACCTTCAAACGAATGATTTCACGTCTTTGAAGCAAATTGTTCTAAGAGCACATCAGCCGCGTTGAGGAGAATTTATATCTCTCAATCGACTTCCCGTGAAGATACTGCTTACGAGCAGTACGAATCCGCCAAACAGATAGGGCAAGTCAAAGTGAACCTCAAACAAAATACCTGCCAGCAACGGTCCAAATATCGTACCGAGACTCGTATAGGCATTATTCATCCCCGCCACAAACCCTTGTTCATTCCCGGCTACTCTGGACAGCAGCGTATTGATCGTGGGGCGCAAAATATTATTGAACGTAAAGAATAACATCGTGATTACCATGACATAGTAGAAATCGCCAGAGAATAATAGGAGTACAAGGGAGACCGCCGATAAGAACAACATGGCAACAATAATCTGTTTTTCCCCGAAACGTCGTGTAATTCGGTCGGTCAACAACAGTTGATTCATCGTGCCGATGAGCGAACATACGGTTAGTAGAATAGCGATTTGACCCGTCGTGAATCCGTACACCTGTACGACAAAGAGCGGAAAAATCGCTTCAAAATGCGTCAGACCGAAGGTCATCGTGAAAACAATGAGCAACATGACGAAATAGCGAGACCGAACCGAAAGCACGATTTGCCGGAACACATTGTCCCTCTTTTCCTTCATTTGACGACGCATCTGGCGATTGTTAACCGACACCGATTCAGGCAATCCCCACAAGCTGCAAAGCATTGCCAGCACTCCTACACATGCGGATACATAGAATGGCATCTTGATTCCCCATTCCGCAAGCATTCCGCCGACACCCGGTCCGATAATAAACCCAGATGTCATCGACGCACCCAACCATGACATCGACTTGCTGCGCTGATCGTCTGCTGTAATGTCAGCAATATACGCAATAATGGACGGGATTAAGGCTGCTGAGCCTATTCCACCAATCAATCGCGAAGCGAATAATAAAGTTAGATCACTTGCAAATGCTGCAAGCAGGTTGGAGAGTGCGAACAAGACCAAACCTATGATAATCATTGGTTTACGGCCGTATCGATCTGACAAATTGCCTGCAATGGGTGAGAAAAGAAACTGGGTCAAGCCGAAGCAGGAAACCAAATATCCTGCCGCCTGTCCGCTTGCTGAAAACTCCTCAAGAAGTTCCGGCACAATCGGAATGACAAGACCCATACTTAGATTAGCGAGAAACATGTTCAACAGCAGTAATGGAAACGCTGATTTAGTTAACATTAATAACCACCTATATCGAATTGATAAAAACCACGAGTCGGGAGCAAAATACCAGTCCCTCTCTATCTGCATTTGTATATGTTAGCATGCGGCTATCTTCAATAAAAATATGAAAAACATATAGGGACTTAATATTTTTAATATACATAACATCCTTTGTGGATTTTGACAGTTCATCATTGCTTGATTGATAAACTTCGAGGGAATATGCCAACTACCAGAATGTCGATGAAAGTTAATTATTGACACCCGCAACCATATAGGTTATTTTTAACCTATGTTACTTGTAACTTAGTATAGTTATGTAAATCCAATCAGCAATATTAGGCTTACTGAGTGGGAAGTCCTCAACAGGTGATGAACCAAACAAGATTTTGAGGATTTGAAAGAGAAAAAAAGGAGAGATATCATGGAGAATATATATAAATCAGAAGTAGGCAAACGAGAAGTGTTAGGACAGTACCGAAAAATACTTGCTAACTGGCCAGTGGAAAACCACCAATACGAAGTTGAGACAAGCTTTGGATCGACTTTTGTCATTGAGTCAGGATCAAAGGACAATCCACCACTGATTCTCCTGCATGGAAGCGTAGCGAATTCTTTTGCTTGGTATGGCGATGTAGCTTCTCTTTCACAAACTCACAATGTTTATGCAATCGACATTATTGGAGAAGCAGGATTATCAGCAGCAAGCCGACCAAGCTACGGGAGTGGTGCATATGCGCTATGGTTGAATGAAACCATACATGCACTTCGATTAAGATCCTGTTCCATTGTAGCTATGTCATTAGGCGGCTGGATGGCATTGAGCTTCGCTACCACTTATCCGGAGAAGGTTGACAAGTTGGTTTTGCTTTGTCCCGGAGGGCTTGCACATGAAAAAGCCAGTTTCCTATGGAAAGCAATCTTTTTCTCCCTTCTTGGAAAATGGGGTCAGCTGCAAATACTTAAATTAGTGGGTGCTGGTCATATTTCTTCATCATCGTTATCCAGATTAGAAGTAGATCTAACATTCGCATCACTAATATTCAAAAATTTCAAACCGCGAACTGCAAAAATGCCGCTATTTAGTAATCAGTCCCTTTCACAATTAACGATGCCGAGTCTGATGCTTTTTGGCGATTCTGATCAATTAATACCTGCTAGCAAGAGTATGAATCGACTGAAACAAGCTACACAACATGCTAAGATCGAGCTGCTGCCTGATACGGGCCACCTCATTGTCAACCAAACAGATAGGATACTACAATTCTTGAACCTCCAAGACAGTTGATAGGTTATGCAAACAATAAAAGGGTTTCCCGACATCAGTACCTCCCGCCTAACAACCAGGAGAAAAACTCAATGTCTGGAAACCCTTTGTTTATGGGCATTTTCAGCCTTATATTTAGCTACCTTTGACATCAATACTGCGCACAGCGTTGTAGAAACTATAAAAAGCCATTCATTCCACCAAATATCCTACCAAGAACATTAAAATATATGAAAAGAAGAGATACTCCAATCGTTATAAAAAGTGTCCAAAGCAATGGTTTACCTTTTTTTGCGATAGAGAGAAACAAAATGAGTATCATGATTAAATAAATTCCCTGCATCCATGGAATCAAATAATAATGTGTGTGTATGGGTAAGTACGCATTACGTAAATTATACCCTTCTGTAAGCAACACTGCCGCCGGGAGGGATAACACAGTATTGGAGAACAATCCGTTCCCACCCGAGTACCACATAATATATGCACAAATAGGTGAGATCACCGCGCATATGCTCCAAAAAATAATGACTGTTTGCGGAAAGAAATGCAATATGAACACTGTATATACATAATATACGGTAAGTAGCGCTACAAAAAATGTAAATACTTTTACAGCCGCTTGCTTGGGCGAATCGCTAAAGACCGATAAAAGCGTTGCTACAAATACCCACACGCCAAGGCGCGCTCCAATGTGGTCAAGTATAGGGTTTGCACCGGGATCATCCACAAGTTTCGCTACTAACCCCAAAACGGCTCCTAAAATAAAAGCATATACGATTGAGAAAGCGATTTTTTTCGTATTTGATTTTATCGGAGCTCTAATCCTAGTTAACTTGTTGGATATTTCCATGATCTGATATTGCACCTCCCAATTATATTGAACTGCAAAAGCTTTAGAAGCAAGAAAAGACCTGAACGAAAAGTTCAAGTCTTTAAGGTTTATCCACCAAGAAAACCAATTTGAGAAGAGTCAAGAAACTTCCTGACATATTTATTGTCATAACGTATTACGCCGTAGCTCATAAAAATACTGCACAATGGGATGCTTTACCTTCATCTTCTCGCCCATGTTTAAAATTCGCTTTTTCCCAACTCTTCTATCCACCAAAGCCAGAATATTCAATAAGATGTCATTGCTCTCTATGCTTTCCTCTATAGAAGTAGATAAAAAATGATTCGCCACAACGTTAAAATTTGATTTACTCAATGATGCCTGTGCTGACAAAAGCTCCCTAGCATATTCTGTTATTTTTCTATTTCTTGCAATAACTTGTAGACGATCCTCTGGAACTGTCCCCTTGGTATCCTTTCTGACCGCTTCAATTTCTTCATTGCTGATCGGAATTTGGATTTCTGAATCATTCTTAATTTCCATCTCCGTTTGATACCATTTGATTAAGCTAGTTTTATCACTCATATTGAATACATTCTTTTTGTCGACCGAAATATAACAAATACCTGCTTTATCAGGTAAATAACGATAGCTCGTTGCACGGTATTCGACCCTTCCATGTAACGCAGGACAGAGAAAGCTCTCCAGTTGTTGCTTCAATTTGCTCCAGGACATGTAATCCCCCTATTTTCTACTAGAATTCCTACCCCCATATTATCACATCTTTATTCGATTTTTAGACCGTGTATATTGCAAACAATATTTCTTTATTTCAAACACCCCGGTCTCTTTCCATCCGAGATCAGCTTAATGATTGCTTCGATTAATTGCGGAAGCTCACGCATCGTATCAATCGCAAAATCTGCACCATATTGCGATGGATCATGTAAGGATATGGTCTGCCATAAGAATCCGTTTCACTAGTTGTGACCAGATGATCGGAACTGTTAGAGCTGCTCCACATCCTGTTCTGTAAATGGCCTGCCATATTGATCTTCCCATAATGCCGAAACTCTGGGCATCGACAGCATCGCCCGAATATGATCGATTTTCAGCATCCCCATGGGTGCATATTGACAGCGGCTCCACCACCTGCAGCGGCATTACGATGGAACGAGGGATTTCGGATTACAATTTGGAGGAAGCTACTACACGCAAGAAGATGATCGAACTGTCCAAAGAAGTGTATATCGTGGCAAACAGCACCAAATTCGGAAAAGACGTTAAGATTGCCATTACACCACTAGATAACGTGAACGCCATTATTACCGATGCGAATATCGATCCCAGTTACCCGCCGCAGTTTAGGTCGATACGAACGAAGCTAATCATTGCAGATTAACCAACTGGCATATTTATCATCAGTAGAAAGATGGGGCATGGAAACGGCATGCTTATGTATGGAATCAGGTAATCATGAAAAAGAGGGGCCATCGCCCCTCATACGGTTTATAAAACTCTCTACAGATAATCCAAACTATAAAAAATCATAATCGCCCCCACGATACACATGACCCACGAAACAGCCGATCCCGAATGCTTCGAAAGCTTGATTTGAAGCCTTTCTAATGGTCTTTTCATCACTCGCCCTAATAATAAATGCAATGTAAATAGGATTAATGGCGGGAGAACCATTATAAAATTATAACCTACCATAATTGGGAGCCACTGAAAAACAGTTAAATTTGAGGTATTCATAAGACCAATCGCAGCAAAATACGGAAATGCTGCACCTACCTCAATCAAAGATGTCGTGAAACCGAGTGCAATCATGGATGTCTTGCTTTTTGACTTCGGCCTTGGCAATTCCGACTTTTTACTCTTTGGGTAGTAGAAGCTGGCTATAAACAGAATTCCCCCAATAATCAGCATAGCCCAACTTACAATCCGATTTTGAAAAATGGAAGAGAAACTAGCCAGAAACGCATCCAGACCTAACATGAAAGCAACGCCTACTGAAAAATAAATGACTGCGACCGTCAATAAATAAATCATTAAGCGTGAACCTAATCGCTCTTTTTCAGTCAACAGCAAATATACGGTTACTCCCAATGTTGCAGGGCTAAGCGTGTCTAATATGGCTAATCCCCCTATCATAGAAAGGAGTTCAAGAGTCACGATTCTCCTCCTTGCTCTATGGAAGAGTTCTGTATGGAAGAAATATGAATGCCATAGGCTCGTTCCATAAAATCAAGAACTTCCTTGTCTATAGGATACAGTCCGAGACTCTCAGATTGCTCTGGGGATTTCCTCAGATCCCATAGTTTATTCACAAACTCGTCTTCTCCTTTGAATTCTTCCAGTTGTTTTTCTATCATACGCCGTATTATGTTTTGCACTCGTGATGAAGCAGGATCATCTTTCGTATATCGTTTTATCTGACCTAGCAATGCAATCCACTCCATAGAATCAGGGTCTTCTCCACTCATTTTTGGGAGCTTTGTCCAAAGCTTCATTTCCTTATCGTTAAACATGTTTTCCTTGATGGTCGGCAATCTTTTTTTATGTTGATTCGATAACTGAATAAGTTTCTGTATCGCAAGCCGTTCATCCCCGTCTTCAACCGCAATCCCGGTTATCAATTCCCGAAGTGACGACTCTATACTCCTTAATCTTTCTTGCTCTTCAAGGATATAGGCTA
This sequence comes from Paenibacillus sp. KS1, assembly GCF_001680695.1. NCBI lineage: Bacteria > Bacillati > Bacillota > Bacilli > Caryophanales > Paenibacillaceae > Paenibacillus > Paenibacillus sp. KS1. The sequence goes on from NZ_MAIS01000055.1 coordinate 36,972, forward strand.
ATTGGTTTTTCAAACTGTTCGTCCAATTCCATTTAGAGTCGTATAACATACTTTTAATCTCTTGCAACTTGTAACCAATTCCTTTTAGAAATTGGATGTATTGAAGCTTCTTCAGTTCCTCTTCTGAATACAGACGATGGCCCCCTTCTGTTTTGGACGGTGCCGCCAATAATCCGATCTGATCATAGTACCGAAGTGTTCTGACCGTGATATTCGTTTTTTTTGCAACTTCTTTAATATGTATCAATTACAGACACCTCCGACAATTCAGATAAGATCAATTTTCTTGATCTTTATATAAACCATGTTTGATTAAATATCCTAATCCTAGACCGACTAATACGCCTGGAAATGCTTGATCAATCATAAGTCCAATTCCTGCTCCTATAATTACACATGCATAAATAATGATGTCTCCTTGTTTCATATCTACTCTCCCCTTTTATAATAAATCTCCTCTTCCCCTTAGCCGACTTAACAACATAAGTGATGAAGAGCTTACCCATTGGCTTGATTATACAAAATGACGCAACGTCACTTTCAAGTGTTTTCATTAGAAAATTCTTTGATTGCACAAGTTAACTTGATGTTGACGCAACGTAATCTTATATAATCAGTTCACAATCATGAAGAATAGTGATGAGGTGAGAAAATGAAAAAATATTGCATTGGTTTACTTTTGGTGGGGATGCTTTTTCTTAGTGCCTGTAGTTCTTACCAAGAAAATGCTGCACACGCTGTGTCATTAAAGGGGATAGAAAACATCCATATTGACCACGGCAGCACAACATTAATAGTAGAATCAGCAGATATAGAGTCACTTGAAGCAATTAGTAATGGACCTGAAATTGTTATAGATAAGGAAAAAGACAACATCAAAATTCGGCTTAAGAGTGATATTAGAAACATCGTAAATATCGGAAAAATGCCTCAGCTATCCGTTCGTATTCCAAACAATTATGAGAGAAAAGTAACGTTAGACGGTTCTTCCGGTAATGTAAAGATAATCAATCTGAGCACACAGAAACTCGATATCCAAGGAAGTAGTGGAAATGTATCGCTTGACTATTTAAGAATAAATAGTGACATCAATATTTCTGTCAAAAGCGGCAGCATCCTTTTAAATCTGGAAGACAAAGACTCCAACATAAACTGGCTTTTGCAATCGGGTAGTGGCAGACGAGCTATGGGTATTCCTTTGAATAATTCTCAACAAAATAACAGAAAGACACAGGGTCAGACGGGGAATGGCTCATTTAATGTACATCTCCAAACAACTTCCGGAAATATAACGGTTAAATAAATAACAGGGATATAAAAAAAACGCCTCAGATGTGATCTCTGAAGCGTGATTATTTGCAAACATATTTTGTCATCTAAAGCTGAATGAGCAAGCCCTCTAAACAAACTTACTCTCATCATTCCATGCATCATTAATTAGTGGAGTAAAATTAGTTCCCTATGAATGGTTCTGTGTATTATCGCATGGATTTTCTAATAATTGAGCAATGGTGATCACCATCGCCGATGGGTAACTGCTGTTTACGACTGCTCTGCGCCTTGACTGCCGGCATAATAAGGTTCTCCCGGATCTATATCGATAACAACCCGGTGCGGTGCGGCCAGCCCGTATTGGTGCTCGCAGCGCCAGCGCATCTCTTCGGTGAAACCAACTGTTTCCCCGTCGACAATAACGTCCCCGCGGTCGAATAAATAATAGGCGATATTAAGCAAGTTTCCGGCTACTTCATCAGGCTCCAGATCGTAATAATGACACTGAACATCCGGAATGCCAAGCGCGGCGAGTCCCAATGAATCCATCAGACCTTCAGGGCGGCCGCTGCCTGTGCCTTCAACATTATAAAAACGAATGTTCAGCGCACCATATAACAGTTCTCCTGCTTCAATCGCCGCCAGATAAGCGCTAGGTTCAACGAGCTTGTCGCTTTCCCCGAAATAGATGGCGTCGCAAGGCGCCGTTTCCAGCACCGCCTGCAGCGAGCCGGTGAACAGCTGCAGCCGCGATTTGGGAGCGAGTCCCGATGCCATCATGTCGATCAACAGCAGCGAGTGCTCGCAATCACTCACGACTTCAGCAGCTTCCCGCCAATGCCAGGACTGCTGTAAGGCCGACTCGTAGTCCGTAACCGGGCGGCTTTCTGTATCCATTAGGCTGGTTTGTGCCGGCATTTCGCCTTGAGAATATTCAACCATATAATTCAGATGGAAAAAATGCAGCAAATTCTGATCTTCCTGACTATTCGCCTCCCACACTGCAAGTCCCGCGGCATCCGAATGATGTTCTCCGCGATCAACCTTACCCGTATAAAGTTCCATCTTCTCGTAAAGCATGTTTCGATCCAGCTTCGGCGGCTGCTTGTATTTTAACTCCACAGCGTACACCTGGGCAAAACCAAAATCCTTTTCCTGTTCAAGCCTCTCATTCGCCTTAATATCATTCTTCTCCGAATCAATTGCGTTTGGCTGCACTGTCTCAGATTTCTCTTGATGGTCTGTTAGGCCAACCTCGCGACGGCTCCATGTCAATAACGTCGAAGTATCTTCATCTTCGGGATCAAGTTTATTCGCAATTTCGAATGCCGCTACTGCGTCCTCATATTGCGATAGGTAGTAGTAGGCATACCCTACACGAAAATGCCAAAGAAAGTCATTCTCGCCTTGCGTTTTGATCGTCGAAAGTTGCTGTAATGCTTCATCGTAACGTTTTAAATTGTTTAATGCTCTCGCCAAATAGCCAACTATATCATAGTCTCTGTCCTGTTCGGGAATTTCCGCAATCTTATCTACTATTTTTTCAAATTCATCCTCTTCATGCCAGAGGTTTAGCTGTTCCAACAAGTCCTTTTCCATAACATTACCTCCTTAGTTTCTAAAAGCCACTTAGATGTTTTTCTAGTTTTATTTCGGAAAACCTCCTTACTTCGCTAATAGGAAACCAACAATAGCCGACATTTAACTTTCAAGACCGTTTTCCGAAACAATTCCCCCTCTATAGCTGAGTGAAGCGCATAGCGCAACGATAATGGGGAGATCAATTTCGGTTCTCTTCATTTCCGTGAACGTCAAAAATTAAAAAGGTACTATTTTTAAATAGCACCTTTTTAAATCAATATTTTATTTGCGTTCCCACACTAGTACTTGGAATCAAGGATTTCCAGCCTTATTGTCTTTATAGCAAAGAGCAAAGCAACCGACTCCACATGTGGAGTCGACAGTAACAGAAACGGCTGAAACCCTTTTTAACAAGGACAACAGCCGTTTCTCTTTTGGTTATATGTCATTCAAATGAACAGCCTTTACTGGACCGCTTCACAATTGTAAGAATCCATGCTGTCTTCGTAGATAGTATGTTCTTTCATTAACAATCACTATTTAATAACTTCAACCTTTTTTTCTCCTGCTGTCTTCGCCGGCTGAGTACCTTGGGCATCGACTGTGCTGGCTGTAAGCAACATAGTCACGACTAGAGCTGTGCTGAGGGCTGCGGAAATCATTTTTCTTTTGCGATTGACCATGACCATACCTCCAATATCTATCTTTTGATAAGTCGATCATGCTGTCTGATAATTGAATTATAACGTACTGGTAGTGGTTGTAAAGGGAGTTTTTCCCGTGATGAGCACAGCAACGACTAATCGACTTACCAATTCAATCAACTCAGGGATTTTCTAATCTGTATTACTCTCCAAAACCGCTCCACTACTGCATTCTCAGCTATCTGTGCCATTCCTCACCAGCAAAGCCACTCATCTAAATACGGGTATCGGATTAACGAACATGATTTACTACAATTTTTTAATTATGAGAGGGTTGAGGACTTTAAAAAGTTAAATACCATTAGTTTAAGCCGCCGAGAAGTCGGCGGTTATACATATTCAGAAAACATAATCGGCTTTGACCGTGGCTACAGGAGAACACGTTAAAAACTGGCTCGGCTTTCACCAGTCAATGTAGCCCCGTGTTTATTGCATACTAAAAGTGCCTAAAAT
>NZ_MAIS01000310.1:0-445 GCF_001680695.1 Paenibacillus sp. KS1
ACACGCATCAGGCTCTCCGACGCTACCGCAAAGCCTTGCTTCCGGTCGTCCGACTTCCACTGCGCTATGCAGGCTGCCTGCTCGCCCGCGTCGTGCATCGACAGATCGCGATAGGCGATTGTAAACGGCCGCTTCCGGTACACGACTTGCAGCGGCTCACTTCGCCACTCACTGTCGATGCTCGTTCGCAGCACCGCATGCCGCTGCACGACGGCTTGCCAGCTTTGTTCAAACACTGTCGGCTGCAGCTCGCCTTGCAGGGTCAGATGGATCTGGTTCACGTAGGCGCCGGCTTGCGGATCCAGGCGGCTGTGGAACAGCATCCCTTGCTGCATTGGCGTCAGCGCGTACACATCTTCGATCTCACCTAACGCTGCGCTCCGATGCATGAGCGCATCCAGCTCTTCTTGCGTAAAGCCAGGCTGCAGCAAATCGCTTGGCGTCA
>NZ_MAIS01000154.1:0-6559 GCF_001680695.1 Paenibacillus sp. KS1
AGGGAAGCAGGAGGTAAATCCTGCTTCCCTATGAATTAGGAATGCCGCTATAGATTCTAGAGGTTATCCATTCTATCTTCTAATCTCGTGATAATACCGAATAAACCTTCTCCGAGCTGTCTTGTGTAGTTGCCTCATCATACACAGTTGCCGTAACCGTTTTTTGATTCATCATTGCGCCTTTAGGGACTTCCAAACCCAATAGATCTTCCTCTACAGTTAGTTCTTTATCTCCAAGCCATTTCGCATATAATACGATATCGCTTGTAACCCTATCAGTAGCGAAATTCCACGCATCTTTTAATTCTGCATCTCGGTACCAGCCACCGAATTTAATTTCAGCTTTGGTTGGTGCTGTCGGCTCGGTAATTGTCCCCCCTATATCAGCGAACTTCTTCGTAACTTCACTGCCACCATTGGAATCAAAAGTTACCACATAAGGGTTGTGTACGCCGATCGAAGGCGTCCTGTCGCCAAGTGGATTACCGAAGAAGTCCGTTCTCTCTGTCATATGAGGCAGAGCGTTCGCACGATCAACATACGGGCTTATTACCTTGACACCTGAACCATAGGCTATGTTGTCGCCATCGGCAATTCGGAATCCATTCATCACGCTGTAATCAAGCTTAGCATCAACGGTTCCACTGCTGGCAATCCAATGTTCCGGTGCAATCTTATAATCTTTCAATATGGAATATAGTTCATTTTCCGTTACGTAGCGGTTGGCAGCTGTTGTTACACTTGCACCTAAATATCCGCCCCCGCCTGCGTTCATACTTCCAAAAAGATTAGCTGGATAGACAATGTTGTTCGTAAACCGTCCGGCTTTAAATGGAGCGGATGTTCCGCCGCCTTTTAGACCAACGCTTCTGTTAGCACCAGTATAAGCAAATATGTTATTTTGGAAGTAAATATGCAGGTTGGAGGCCGCTGGGTCAAACACTAACGAACTGTTATTCTTCAATGGAGAGATGATGATATTGTTATAGAATAATCCGCTTAATTCTTCGCTTGTTGAAGAACCTCCCGCAAGTAATACAAGACTGTTATAACTCTTGTTAAAATCCGGGCTACGACCGTCGTTCACGCTAATGTTATAGCGAACGATGTTGCCCTTGGCAGCATTCATCTGCAAGTACCAACCGCCATAGTTGTTCCGGCTGTAGTTATATTCATACACATTGTCCTGACAATAATTGTCGATATCCCAAGCCATACCGTCATTACTTGCATGATAAGGGTTATCTACAGCTTCATTGTAGCGGAAAATCGTGCCTTTACTTGCCATAATCCAAGCTGCGGCATAGTTCTGTGAACCAAGATATGTTGGTGTTGTATTATTTGAACCCCAGTTCGGTACCAGTTTACCGCTCTTATCGCTTAAATAGCTGTATCCACTGTCCGTAACGACATTTCGTTCTACAAGGGAATTGTTCCCGCCGGACAGAACAATGCCATCTCCAACCGAACTAGAAACCCAGTTGTTTCTAAATACAGCGTTTGATGCCCAAGGATAGCTTGAATTGCTCCAAGTGAGGCCCGTGTTGTTAGTCCCCGGGTTGTTTGGCCCATAAGCATTGTTGCGAATACCTTCATTATCGCAACGAAGGGTCTTATTGCCTTCAACCCTTACATCTACATAACCATTAATAATGATACCGCCGGATATCTTACTCGCTCCATTCGCTTGATGCAGTCCATTTACATCATGAACATAGTTGTCTCGAATGACAATTCCTTGCATACGAGCATCAGCATAATCCTGAATGTTAAATTGACCTTGTCCCAACTTGGATATACGAGACATCACTGCAATACCGGAGCGGCCGTCACCTGCTGTAGTTCCGATGTTCGTGACTTCGATTCCACTGACTACCCAATAATTGACGTCGTACAACTCAATTGTACCGTTTAAGGAAATACCTGATGGGCTTGACGCAGTTCCTCCACCATTAATAATCGGTCGTTGGTTAGGATCGGTCGTATTATATTTAGTAAGTGTAATCGGATTTCTTTCTTCACCGTTGCCGCGCAGTCTGATTTGTTCATTCCATACGCTGTTTGCATCCAAATAGATGGTTGAGCCTGGAAGGAAAACGTTTTCATTTATTTTGGAAATTGATTTCCATGCTGTCTTCGGTGTGCGTCCATCGGCACTATCATCACCGTTATTGGAGAAATAATAATCACGGACTTCACGAGATGCAATGTTCAACTCGAAAGTAATTTCAGCAGGGTTCAGGTCGAGTCTAACGGTATATTTTCCTGGCATAATGTTGTTTCTTACAAATGCTTGTTTGTTAATCGTTAATACATTGCCGCTAACCGTATAATCCACAGCTTGTTCTAAGGTTGCATTCCCGATTTTCACGCCAGCTAGATCCGCTAAATCAGGATTCACGGTAATTTTATAATCTTCCAAACCAAGAACATAAGTGCTGTCTTCGGAGTGAGTATACACTTTAGGTAAGAGTTTTAATGTAACAGATGCTGTTGCTGTTTGGGCTGTTACTGCACTATCCATGACATATACGTCATCGATAAAATGCTTGTTCTGTATATCTCTCATCGTTCCGGCTTTATTGCCCCAGTTCGTAGCAAGTTGCAACGCATCAATCTTAAGAACATTGTTCGCTACATTAGTATTAAATGCGCTCCCATCTGCCATTTGTCTCTTTATTACTTGTCCATCAATTTTATAGGTTGTTCCCGTTGATGTAACGAACCATTGGAATTTATGCCAGCCTTTGCTGCGCTTCACGTCGACTGGATAGAACCTTCCCGTCGATCCGATTCTAACTGCGTAGTTGGTCTGGTTCGCCACCCAGTTGCCATCCGCATTCCCATAATTTATGGTGATATGTTCATTCGCGGACGGAGTAAAGCCAAATACCGCGTGATCACCGGATGATACCCCACCATCGTCGTAGTACCAGGCAGTGACGATTGTTGTCTTGCCGGCTTTAGGGGCGTAATTATAGGTTTCTGGGACAGTAGCAACCTGGCCAGCGCCACTCGTTGTCGCAGCCCTTGCTCCTGTGCGGGACATCACGTCACTCTGGACGTACCCGTTCTCACCAGTCGTAAACTTCTTATCCCCTTCAAATCCATCGTAGAACATCGTGTCCGCCTTATTGAAGTAATCAACGCTGACATTCACCGTTACGACTTCGTTCTCTGTTGGAACATAGCCTTTCTTAACTGTTACGAATCCATCAGCATCAACTTCGATCTTATCCTTGTCTTTCTCTGCTGGGGTGAAGCTAATGTTATCAGCTACGAACATATCGGCAGTATCAACGATTAGCCGCTGACGCTCTCCTGCCTGTAAAATTTCGTTCTGACGGATTAACGCAATCTTAGCTGAATATGCTGCACTCTCCCCTGATTCATCAGAATCTAAGAAACGTGTTGTTGCGCTTCCAATCGCTCTAACTTTAAACGTATCATCAAAGCTCGGGGACAGAGCTACATCAATACTAGTCGCTGCGACGGGACTTCCTTTTGCAATTCCGTTACTGAAGAGCTGAACCGAATACGCAGATGCATGAGCAACGCTTTCCCAAGTAGCATAGGAACCGTTCCATCTACCATTTGCCGGTGTAGATAAGTTCTCTATCGTTAATATTCCGTTAGCTGTAACTTCTTCACTTATGTTCTTTTCTGTATTCATGACAATAGCTGAAACGGTGTAATTACCCGCTCCCAATGCCCTCGCATATGGCAGAACATGATGTCTTTCATGATTGTTAAGCTGGTCGGGCCCCCCATTTTTAGATAAATAATAACCAACGGGTCCACCATCTTTGAACAGTGTTACAAGAGTATCCCCGTAATTGGAACTGCCTGTATAAATCCCTGTGTTCGGGTCAAGCGTCGGGTTAATTGGCGCATTTACCTGTGTATTTGTCTGAATCAACAACGGCGCAGCTTGAGATTTTACAACAGCTCCCTCTGCCGAAGTCACTAGGCAATAATAGAACTTTCCTTGCTGTGAAGCTGAGTCAACATTTGTCAGCATTAATACCGCATCTTTGGCTCCGACGACTTCCTCCCCGTTTAACCCTGTTTCGTCGTTAGATACATACCATTGGTATGATGCAGCAGCGGCTGATGTCGTAACGCTAAATGTTGCTGTCTCGCCTAGGTTAACTTTTGCCGCTACTGGTTGAGTGATAATTTCCAAATCTGACACTCCACCTGGAGGTGTTAACTTCAATGTTAATGTTCTAGTACCCGTTACTGTAGCAACGTCTTTAACAACATAAAAATCGTCAATAAGATGTTTGTTAGTAACGTAAGAAATGTTGCCTGATTGGTTATTCCACCCTCCAGCAATTTTAGGCTGAATGGTTGTACCGCTCTTCATCGCTTTGTAGATATCATACTTTGCTGAATCAGGAATTGGAATTCCGTCAATTTGCAAAGTTGCACCATTCGGTGTAATGAGCCACTCAAATTTATGCCAGCCTGTGGAGCGTTCAACCCCGCTGTCTTTCCAACGTTTCGCTGCTGGGCCGGCTGATGATGGTGCAAATGCCCAAGTATATTTTGTCGGGTTATGAATAACGTCGACCTGTGAACTTTGATAGAATGTCCCGGCGAAGGTCGCGTTTTTACCATCCAAAATCGCAAATTGGGTTCTGGCAGTCGCTGTCTTCTCCTCATCCGGATACGGGTCGTAATACCATGCCGTCATTTTAAAGTTGCTTCCGGCTGGCAGAGCCACGTCTTGGCTTACATTCTCCGTATTCGTTGAACTTGTTGCTGTAATCGCTTTCAAACCAGTTCGCGACTGAGCATCAGACAGTGTGAATGATGAACCAAGTTTGCTCGTTGCTGTCAGCGGACCATTGTTGTTCTCGAAGTCCTCCATGAATAACACATCTGAGTCATGATAATAACTCGTCGTGGCTGTGATCGTCACTGGGATGCCTGGATCACCCGGGGCCGCAAATGTATAACCATTTGCTAATGTAATGTTTCCGTTATCATCAACAGTCAGTAAATTCGAATTGCTTGAATCATAACTGAACGCATCGATAACCGGCCCTTTAATCAGATTGCTTAATGGTGCACCTTTGTAAGTAAGGTTCACTCTGCCTGCATGATCCGTCGCTTGTGTCAGTTCTAATACAACTGAGTCAAAAGATTCAACCACTCTCTCTGCAGCCGAAACGTCAGGTACAGGCACTAAACCAGTCAGACCTGAGAATGTCAATGTTGCTGCCGTAACAATCGATAAAGCTTTTTGCATCCATTTGGATCGTCTCATCTGGCAATCTCCTTTTCTATGAATTCATATTTATATAAATCTGAACCTATGAGAACCAAAATAGATTCAGATTTATATAAACGTAAGAATAGAATTTAACCTATTTCACTTCTAATTCATTGAATTGATTGCCGTTATACACAATCTTCGCCTTATCAGTTCTAGATGCAATCAACGCCCGCAAGTCAAGTTCAGCCCGCCCGTATATCATGGAATCTTTCACTTTTTCCAGTGTAAGGTTGGTTATTTCCGGCTTTGTCATTAATGTGGCGATGACATCCTCACCCATGTATTTACCGATTACCGTCTCACCTACAGAGGCGGCCGCCAATGACTCCCAAAAGTGTAGAGATTCAGTATCATCCTTGGATATATCCAATCGATTTAGTACTTTCTCTTCCATTGCTTGTCCAGTTCCTGCGAGCATGACCGTTAATTCATCAGCAGTGCGAACATATTCTGCGCTCCTTGAAGCATATTCATCTTGTAACTCAGCATCGCCCATTTTCGTTTTTTGGACCTGGGTCTCAACCAACTCCGGCCAACGGGCGCCACTTACATATTGCATGTATTGGTATAAATCTAACTCAGGTAAACCGTAGTAAGTATCCCCTATATCCTCCATCTCAGCCCGCTTCTTGTTTTCGTCCTCCATGTCGGATTTCAGCTCGTCAAAACTTTTGTATGGTGCAATATCCCGCTCGTCAGCAATAATTTGCTCCTGTTTAACTCTTAGCAATGCAGTCATCGCAGATTTTTTGGCATACTCAGATGGTGTTTCCTGATTTTTTCCGTATTGACGTGTCCAGAAACCTTCATCTACTTGCGCACCATAGGTTCTGTAGAAATAATCTACTGTTACCGCTCTCTGGTCGTTGATATAAAATAGAAATTCTTCATCTGTCACAGCGTATCCATCCACTGTAAACAACCAATTCTCAGGCAATGCAGCTTTTTTGTTAGTTAAAATTATCATGAATACAGCAAGTACAATTAGTATTATGGCTGTAAACCATATGATCACTGTTGGTTTTCGTCTTGTAAAACCCATATCAACCCACCTTTCTAATATGCAACTAGCTCAGGACAGGTAATGGTCATAGATGATAAGAATAAAACATTCGTTGAAAACGCTTTTATTAATAAATATATCTATTTTCATATGACCGACCAATTTCATATTTTGACCTTTCTCAGACGATTTTGACCGGATACTCCCCCCATAAGACAAAAGAAATGAACGCAATGGTTCATTTCTCAGATTGTTGAGAAACCCTGTCTTTT
>NZ_MAIS01000066.1:0-34255 GCF_001680695.1 Paenibacillus sp. KS1
GACTACATGAGCAGCGGACTTCGAGAGTGAATGCAAGATTCGACGCCGATTCACTTCCTGTACTTTATTTTCTTCGTGATCAAAAGCGACCTATTTGAACTACCTCTTTAGATTTTTGATGCATACATGCATACTGAATATTGCCGTCATACCATCATGCAAAAAAAACAAAAATCTATGTGTATCATCAGGTCTTAATAGCCCCTGTCAACACCCCTTTAGCGAAATGCTTCTGAAGCAGAGGGAAGAAGCACATGATAGGCACCATCGTGACGAACACCGCAGCCATCTTCATCCCCGTTGAAAAAGCTTGCTTGCCGACAGCATTTACGCTTGACGCATTAGATGCGTTCGTCGTCGATTCCACAATAATGGTGCGAAGCACGTTCTGCAGCGGAAGCTGCTCTGCCTTGCGCAGGAAGATCATCGCATCATACCAGCTGTTCCAATAAGCGACACCATAGAACAGCGTAATGGTTGCCATAATGGGAGCGGCCAGCGGAAGCACGACTGAGAACATAATTCTCCATTCGCCCGCTCCGTCCAAGCGTGCGGACTCCATCAGCGATTCCGGAAGACTGTAGAAATAGTTCATCATTAATATCATGTTGAAGGCGCTGAAGCTGCCGGCAAAAATGACAGACCATAATGTCCCGGTCAGATGCAGGGATTTCATGATCAGGTACAGCGGGACGATGCCGCCGTTAAAGATCATCGTGAACAGCACGAGAAAGAAAATAATCCGTTTGCCCGGAAACTTGCTTCTGCTAAGTCCATAAGCCATGGTGCTCGTCAGGAACAGGCTTAGCGGCAAACCGACAACAAGCAGCTTGAAGGTGTTCCAGTATCCCATAAGAATACTTCCGTCCATGAAAAGCGCCTTGTAGGAGGCCAGCGTCGGATTTTTCGGGAACAGCATGAATGGATTGTCGGCGTACTCCTTCGGCGTCGAGAATGAAATCATAATGACATTCCAGAATGGAATGAGAATCAACAGTGCAATACCAAGTAGAATGATAAATAAGATATAGTCGAGGGCAGTCATCTTCTCTCTGCGGAACGCTGACCGCCGTGCAGTTTTCTTGCTCATTGTTGCATCCCCTCCTTATCGGAATAGCCCGTCTCCGCCCAGCATTTTCGCTACTCGATCGGCAGCAAGCAGCAGGATCATATTCACCAGAGATCGGAACAAGCTGACCGCCGTTGAGAACGAAAAGTCAGTCGAAGATTGGAAGGTGATCCGGTAAATGTACACATCCAGCACCTCGGACACATTCTTCGTAGCTGCATTTGCCAAGTTGAAAATTTGATCAAAGCCCGATGACATCAGTCCGCCTACAGACAGAATGAACATGACCGTAACGGTTGGCATAATGTTGGGCAATGTAATGCGGAACACCTGCTGCATCCGTGACGCCCCGTCAATCTGGGCAGATTCGAATTGATCCTGATCGATTCCCGAGATGGCAGCCAAGTAGATAATGGCTCCCCATCCGGTCGATTTCCAAATGTCCGTAAGCAGCAGCATCGGAACGAACGTGCTCTCCGACCCAAGAAAATTAATCGTTGGCAATCCAAGCAGCGTCAGCGCGCTGTTCACAAGTCCATCATAGGCCAGTACATTAATGACAACCCCTGACACGATAATCCATGACAAGAAATGGGGAAACGTCAGCACGGTTTGAAATACCTTTTTCCCACGCTTCATTCGAAGCTCGTTCAGCATGAGCGCCAGCAGGATCGGGAATGGGAATTGAATGACCAGCTTAATGATGTTGATGTACAGCGTTCGCCACAGCGCATCGAGGAAGGCGGGATCACGGAACACGTACTTGAAATTTTCAAACCCGACCCACGGACTGCCCCAAATGCCCAAGTTCGCCTTATAATCCTTGAAAGCAAGCGATAAGCCGCCCATTGGCAAATACGCAAATAATAGTAGCCAGATCAGCCCAGGAAGGAGCAGCGTATATACCATTCGATGCTTCCATATTTCACTGAACAGCGCTCCCAGCTTCGAACGACTCTTCAGCTTGCCGTCTGGCCCCTGCAAGGCTGCAGATTTCACATTGCATTTCCCCTCTCAGTTAGCTTCTTGTTGTCAAAAAGAAAGTCAAACACTGTCCTCAAATGCTTCTCCCAAAATACCCAGTCATGGGTGCCTGAATCTTCGACATAGCGGAAGTGGAATCCGGATGAGGAAGCTGCATTCATGTGCGCAGCAAATGCTCGATTCATTTCGATAAAAGGATCTTCCGAACCGCAGCAGCACAGGATGGACGGCATCAAGCTTTCCGCTTCCATCCTCTTGGCAGCCAGCGCATATAGATCCTGCTCGGGCTTCACGAGTAAATCCATGCCAAACACCGCCTGCATCTCTCTCACCATTCCTTGGGGCATATCGGGATCGCGAAGTCGGCGCTGCATATCGGTAACCCCGGACAACGATACTGCCTTGGCGTATCGCTCGGGATAGGTAAGCGCACATTTCAAAGCGCCATATCCTCCCATCGACAAGCCCGCAACGTATGTATGCTCTGGCTCGATATTCAACTGGAGCAGCTTGCTGCACAAATCGGGAAGCTCTTCGGTAATGAATGTAAAGTAATCGAGTCCATACGCCATGTCTGTGTAATAGCTGCGATTAGCCTCTGGCATAATAACCGTGCAATTGTGACGCTGAGCATATTGCTCAATCGTCGTCAGCCGCTGCCATGTGCTCGCATTATCACCAGCACCATGCAGCAAATAGAGCGTACTGCTTGGCGGAATTTGTGATTCCAAGGGATAAATCACGTGGATGCTCGTGTTCATTCGCAAAATGTTCGACCCAGTTTCTATCGTTACATGCGCCATATGTAACCCCTTTCATTTTCGTATTTTTGAAATTATAGGGCTGACTCATTTAGATCATCTAATTATCGAGTGCTTTACCTGTTCGTTCTCTAACTGTAATCCAGCTTTTCGTCTGCAACTAAGTGAAAAATCACTCGCTGAAAACACATGATTGCGTAATGTAAGCAACTCTTTCGAATCGTTTCGACACAATCATAGATCTATGTTCCTGAATCTGTCAATGCTTTTTTTGATGCAATCGATCAAAGGGGTAAAATTTGAATACTCTTAATTGGCAATTACCCATTTTTTGAGATGTAAAATAAAAAGAAAGCGATTACTATAGACTCATTGACAATGCACTAGAACCAATGACATACTTGAAGTATAGATTTCACCACACATAATAGAAACGTTTCTACCCAATGATGACGCGGGTTCTACGGTTCTCATGAAGAGATTTGGATCACGTTTCTACATCGATCATCTCTGACATATACAACAATGCGTTTTGGCGAAACGGAATGTGCTCGAATTGTCATGCGTGCGAAATGGTTTGGACGGATATAGTACATACCACTCATATTGAGAAAGGAGTAATGGAGATGATAGAACCCTCAAGCCTGAGCGAATTCGTGAATCGAATTAAGGCTGAACAATTGCAGGTCACCTCTGTGCGGGTTCGTCAGGGCGGGGAATTGATCGGAAAATGGGATCAGAACGAAGACAGCCGGCGGTTGCAGCACTCGATCAGCAAATCGTTTACATGCATGGCTGTGGGACTCGCCATTGAGGAAGGCAAGCTGACCCAGGACACAACGCTAGGAGATATGTTCCCGCAGTACGCTCATATGCACACGGAGCCCAATCCCCTGCTTCACCCAACAGGCATCAAGCTGGGCGAACTGCTTCGCATGTCTTCCGGTCATGACTCTCCCCCTCTCTGGGCAGAGGAACGAGCTTCACTGCAGGAAACGGATTGGGTTCGCTATTACATGTCTCTGCCTCTGGATAGAGTGCCAGGCGAGCGGTTCACATACAGCAGCGGAGATACCTTCATGATCTCGGCAATGGTGCAGGCAGCCATCGGACTAACGGTGCACGACTACTTGCGTCCAAAGCTGTTCGTGCCCCTTGGGATTACAGAAGAAACGTGGGATTCCTCGCCGCTTGGCGTAACGCTGGGCTGTGCCGGGCTGGCACTCACGAACGAAGAACTGAGCCGCTTCGGCCAGCTGCTTCTGCAGCAAGGAATGTGGAACGGGGTACAATTGATCCCTGCCAATTGGATTCAGCTTGCAACGAGCAAGCAGATCGGCAATGAAGGCAGCCGTGACTGGTGTCAAGGCTACGGCTATCAATTCTGGATGTGCTCCCACAATGCCTATCGGGCGGATGGCGCGCATGGACAGTTCTGTATTGTCATGCCCGATAAGGATGCCGTGATCGCCATCAATAGTCAGGAAGATCGGCTGCAGGATATTTTGGATGCGGTGTGGTCAAAGATTTGGCCGATATTGTAGCAAGTTGCATCTACATAAAGAAGCTCCCACAAACGAGTATATTCGTTCGTGGGAGCTTGTCTTTATACCAAGATTTCTTTGACATTGGCAATTGGAATCATGAATGAGATACCGTTGCTTCGCTTACGTTCTCCACTTTATTTTTACGTGTGAACAAGCGCTTCATCCAGTTCGAGAAATCATCCAAATACGTGTACATAACTGGTACCAGCAGCAGCGTAAAGATCGTCGAACAGGACAGACCGAATATTACAACAACCGCCAACGGCGCTTGCATTTCCGCGCCTTCCCCGATGCCGAGCGCAAGCGGCAGCAAGCCGAGCACCGTTGTTAAAGTCGTCATGAAGATCGGGCGAATCCGGCTCGGCGCACCTTGCATGATGGCCTCATGGCGATCCAATCCGCTGCGGCGTTGGATATTGATGTAATCCACCAATATAATCGCGTTGTTGACAACGATACCCGCGAGCATAATGACCCCGATAATCGCCGTTACGCTCAGTGGTGTGCCCGTAAGGAACAATCCGCCAATAACCCCAATGAACGTCGTCGGCATTGCGAACATAATAATAAACGGATACAGCAGCGATTCGAATTGAACCGCCATGACGACATAGACGAGGAAGATGGAGAATACGAGCGCAATTCCAAGATCCCCGAATGCTTCCACCATATCTTCACTCGCTCCGCCCATGGAGTATGAATACCCATCTGGGAAGTTCATTTTCTTCAGCGATTGTTCAATATCCTTCGATATGCTGCCTAAGTCTCTGCCCGCAATATCAGCCGTAACGTTAATCTGACGCTGCTGATTCTCACGTTGAATCATGACAGGCCCTTGTAGCTGATTGAACTTCGCAACAGCAGACAGTGGAATTAACTGACCATTCTGTGATTGAATCGTTAAGGCATTCAATGCAGCAATACTGTTGCGTTCTTCCTCCGGCATAATGACTTTCACATTATATTCATTGCCGTCTTCCCGATATTGGGTAGCCATCTGCCCATTCATGGCAAGTGAAATCTCGCTCAATATTTGCTGGTACGAGATGCCGTAGGAAGCGGCCAAGCTGCGATCGACAGTAATGTTCAGCTCCGCATTGCCTTCCGCTGCGGAAGACTCTGCATTGTATACCCCTTGTACGTCAGAGATCATCCACACCACTTGATTCGCAACTTCCTCCAATACCTGTTGGTCCTGGCCATTCAGCTTGATGTGAATTGGAGCTCCTGCACTAAAGCCTGACTCCTGTGCAGATACGGTAATGTCTGCGCCTGCAATATTGCCTGTCGCATCCGTTAATTTCTGCATCAGTTCCTTGGTCTTGATATCCCGCTCCGAAGCGCGAACCAGTTGAACGGTGAACGTAGCGGAATTGGTTCCGCCTCCGCCGAAACCTCCACCGCCGCCAATCGATTGCGAGGCCGTCTCAATGATGCCCTCATAAGGCTTGAGCAGGGCTGCCACTTCGTCAGCGGTCTTCTTCGTCTCTTCCAGACTTGTGCCGCTTGGCGTCTGAACCTTGATCTGAATTTGCCCTTGATCCCCGCCAGGCATGAATTCCATGCCAATGAACGGTACGAGGAAGAAGCTCCCTACAAGTAAAGCAATCGTGGCAAACACCGTCGTTTTACGATGTCCGAGCGCCCATTTCAATATCTTTTTATACCCCGTAACAAACCCGCCGAAGAAGCGCATATACCAGCCCTTCTTCTCCTGCTGCATGATTTTCTTCTCGGATACGATCTTCGACGCCAGCATCGGAATGAGCGTAATCGCCACAACAAGCGAGGCAATAAGCGAGAAGCAGACCGTCAGTGCGAGCGGCCGGAAGATATCGGCAGTCAAGCCTTGAATGAACACGATCGGCAGGAACACGACGAGTGTTGTCATTGTTGAGGCGATAACTGCAGAAGCGAGCTCAGATGCCCCCTTCACGGCCGCCTCCTTCATGGACATGCCCTGCTGCCTGTAGGTAAATATATTTTCCAATATAACGATAGAGTTATCGACCATCATCCCGATGCCGAGCGCAAGCCCGCCCATCGAAATGATATTGAGCGTCTGCCCCGTGAAATACATGAGCGTAAACGTCGAAATAATCGCAATCGGCATGGAGAGCGCGATAACGAAGGTCGAGCGTACGCTGCGCAAGAAGAGAAGCAGGATCACGACTGCTAATGCGCCGCCGCTCATCATATTGCCGATGACGCTGTCGATGGATTGACGAATGAAGGTCGACGTATCGGACACTTTCTTCAATTCAATGCCTTGCGGCAATACGTCCTTCATCTTGCTAAGTCCCTTGTCGATGTTATCTGCAACCGCTACGGTATTCGCATCCGATTGCTTCTGTACCGACAGAACGAGGGCAGGGCTGCCATCTACTAACGTCAGCGAGGTTTGCTTCTTGAACGTATCCTTGACGACAGCTACATCACTAACTTGTATTTGTCCCCCACGCGGCAAATGAATGATAGTCTGCTTGATGTCATCTACGGAACCGTATTCGCCCTTCACGCGGATTTGCAGATCCTGCACACCTTTCGGTACAGAGCCCGCTGCCTGAGACTTGTTCTCTGCATTGATCGCCTGTACAACTTGAGCTGGCGTAATACCGTATCGGGATAAGCTTGCACGATTCAGCTCGACAAGAATTTCACGCGTTTTTCCCCCAGCAACAGAGACAGATGCAACTCCACGTTCTCGTTCCAAGGTTGGAATGATGGTCTTGTCCGCATATTCTTGAAGCTTCTCTGGAGATGCGCCCGTCAAGCCAAGCGTAATGATCGGCATCTGATTCGGATCGAACCGTAGCACGGTCGGATCGTTGGCATCATCGGGAAGCATTCCCTTCACTTGATCGACCTTCTCCCGGACATCGATCAGGGCGTTGTCCATATTCGTGCCGGTCTTGAATTGCAGCATGACCAGCGAGGAATTCGCCTGTGACTGAGACGATAGGGTGTCAATCCCTTGAATCGTGCTCAGAGAAGACTCCAGCGGTCTGGAGATCAGCTTCTCAATTTCCTCTGGAGCCGCCCCTTGATAGGAGGTTGCGACTACAGCAATCGGCACATCGATTTTCGGGAAAAGGTCGATTGCAAGACTGCGCAGACTGAACAAGCCCAGTGCTAGAATCGCCAGCACGAGCATCATTACGCCGATAGGACGCTTAACGGAGACGTCGATTACTTTCACGTTAGCGTGCCCCCTCGACAATTTTGACTTTATTGCCGCTTGTCAGAGTCAGTTGTCCTTTGACAACAACCTGATCATTCGGCTGAAGATTTCCCTTCACCGCCGTCAGCTTGGATTGCGCCTCAAGCACCTCTACCGCTTCCTCGACAGCATGTCCATCCGAATGACGAATACATGTGAGGTGCCATTCTTCTCAACGATTGCTTCTGTCGGCACGAGCAAAGCATCCTTCAGGACTTGTTGATCAACCAAGAATTTGGCCGTCATGCCTGGCTTAATCTCGTCCTTCTTGTTCTCAGCCTGTGTTTCCAGTGCATAAAATCCAGATTCGTTCGCCACAGGAGACAAGAATGTAATGTGCGCATTCATGGTTTTGCCGAGATCCGGCAGCTCCACCTTGACTTCCTTCCGATTTTGCAGAAGCAGCATCTGATTAGCGCTCACATTTGCCGTGAATTTGATCGGGTTGGTTGACACGATCGTGAACAACGGCGAAGTGCCTGCCGCAAGCTCGCCTTGCTCGGCCGCTACACGCACCACCTGACCACTGATTGGCGCCTTGATAGACGCGTCTGCTTTACGGTTGTTCGCTTGCTGAATACGCAGCTCGGCTTGCTCGATACTGCGCTTCGCCTGATCCAATTCAAGCTCGGATGCCTGTGCATTATGCAGCGTTTTATATTGATCCTGCGCTTGTTCCAATCCTAATTGCTCCAAGCGCAGCTGGATGTCCAGATCGTCTGCCTTCACGCTTGCCAGAGTCTCGCCTTTGCTGACGGTGTCACCCTTTTTCACATTCACACTTCTCAATTCACCGCTCAGCTTCGGCATCACCTCGACAGATCGGCTTGCACTCGCTGTCCCAATCATCTCATTGGTCTGATTCAGCGCCCCCTTCTGCACGGCCGCCACCTGAACAGGCGTCTCCTTCTCCTGTGCCCCCTGCATTGGCTGTTCTGCCTCCGGACTTCCGCATCCTGTTGCGGCTCCGAGCATAAGCAGAATGCTCCCCATAATCAGCCAACGTCTTCTCACTGCCATAATCGTCCCACTCCCCTTTTGTCTATTATTTATGAAATAATCCCCCTAGCATTTCAGTGCAGCCTACTTACTAAAGTTCTAGTTATATGGTTTAGACGTAAAATATCAGCTGCTCCCCTTATGATAACACGAGAATGAACCACGGGTCATTCCATAGTGTGGATAAAAATGTGAAGATTGCATGATGTTGATTTTTCAGCTGCACCAAAAAACCCCGCCTCCAGCAAGGAAGCGAGGTTTTCACCTGTCTATTATTTCGGTTGAAGCTGCGACATGAGCGTCTTCATCTCATCAATCGGACGATTGGCATCGTATGGGTATCGGTTCAGTACTTCGAGCAGCAATTTGTACCATTTCCCCTTGTTGCCGATCTTCGCCAGCATATCATCCATGGTAGCGATCAACTGCTTGTATTCAGGAATTTGCCCTGGTGAATATACCTCAAACTCGTAGAAAGAGTTGCCGAAGACGGTTGCCCGCTGGATGCCTTGGAACTTCACGTAGCGTGCTGGCGTTGTATCAAATTCGAGAATGTCCATTTTACCCTTGGACTCGATGATTCCGCCTTCACCGGAAATATTTCTCCAGTTCGTCTTGTCATCAGATACAAGAAGCTGATACTTCTCCGCATAGGCGCCTTCCCACTTGATAATTACCTTATTGATATCCTTGACCTCTCCCAAGTCTACAAGGAACCACGCATCATCCACATACTTGCTGGCCCAGCGAGTAGACGGATTGCCATCTACAGCCTTATCCGAGGAATAGTAAGGAAACTCTGGTTCCGAAGATTCCGTAGCCTTCTGCAAAGCCAGATTTTCCGTGCTGAGCAGCTCGATTGCTTTGTTGTAGATGACCACATTATCCAACATACCCTTAAATGCGTTCGTCTCGCTTCCAATGCGAAGCGTCGGCAAGACAAGCGTATTCATCTTTGGATATTGCATTTCCAAGCGTTCCACATACTCATCAATATTGACGAATAGTGATACGCCCTTGTCATCGCCCTTCAGCAAGATATGGGTCCACTTGTCTTCTGGAACGACGTAATTGAAAGTACTGTCGTAATGCTCTTTGCTGAATCCAAGCTTGCCTGTCTTGCCCTGCTTCAGCTTCAAAGTGCCAACAGGCGATTCCATCAAGACAGCGTCATCTGGATTATCCTTGTCCGGCTTGATCCACATGGACGCGGTCCAACCGAACCCAATCGCATCAACTGGCGTCTCGATGTAGCTCTTGCCGCCGTTGAAATGCGCGCCCTGTTCATATTTTCCTTCCGTTATATCCACATTGACTGCCTTGCCATCAAATCCATTGCCCGAGCCATCCTTAAATCCCTTCTCGAACATGTACTCCATAACGAGATTGTCCGGATTGTTTACCGTAATTTTGTGGGAACGATCCGCATTCGGCGCATCACCGATCACCTTTGTACGATTGTTAAATTGCGCAAAGGATTTATCATCGCGCGTTCCCGTCCATAGCTTCTCTGCCACGACCTGTATACCTGGCAGCAATCGGATATGCGCATCGTCCATCGACAAGCCATTCGCTTCAGATACGTCATTCCACATCGAGAACATGCCGCCCTTCACGCGCGGATGGCCAAGTGGCAGCGATGTGTTCTCCCACTTGTTCGGCTCCCACTCATCGTACAGGAATTGCGAATTCAAGTAGTTCCCGTATAGGGTAGGCACGATGTACATGTATACATTCTGCGAGTTGATGACGTCATACCCGAGATCCACCGCCTGCTGTGGCGCACCGTATGGCTCATACCAGATGTCCATCGTAGCGTCATTGCTAATCGGCGTCGTTCCGTTATATTGGGTCAAGCCTCCCCACATGTGCGGGTGCTTGCCTTTGCTGTTAATGTGCTTCACGAGTGTATCCATGTACCAACGGAAGCGCTCAATATCCGGACCCCAATATTCATCCGTGCCAATATGCACTTCTGGCCCGACGAATGTTGGGTCACTTCCATCTATATACTCATTGAATAAGTTCTTGATGAATTCCACGGTTTCCGGCTTAGAAATATCCAAATGGGAATCGTCTCCAAGCGCCGGGTTGTAGGTCGTGAATGCGCGAGAATGTCCGGGTGTGTCGATTTCCGGGATGATATTAATGCCATAGTCCATGCCCATGAGCTGCAAATCCTTGAATTCTTGCTTCGTATAATGCCCACTGGCACTTGCAAGTCCAGGATACGTCGTGCTTTCTAAGCGGTATGCTGCACGTGTGCCATCTGCGAATGGCTCCCCGACGTCATCATTCAAGTGAATTTGGAACATGTTCATCTTGTACCATGACAACAGCTTCACATAATCGCGAAGGAAATCAACCGTGAAGAATTTGCGGGCTACGTCGATCATTAGTCCACGCTTCTCATACTTCGGATAATCTCTTGCTTCACCTCGCGGAATCGTCAAGTCCTTATTCTGCTTAATGATTTGGAGCGCTGTTCTCGTTCCGAAGAAAGCCCCCTTAGCTGATGAAGAGGTGATGGACACGTACTCCCCAACCTTGAATACGTTTCCTTCATCGCCGAGCCATGATAAAGAAGGATCAATCGACAGATACAAATCCCCAGATTTCGGCGTTCCAGAGACTACCGTAAGCTGGTAACCCGTCAGATCCAATACATCTTCGCTAGTCAGCTCTGCCGCCTTACGGAGCAAGGACTCATCCTTCGGATTGACTACAATTCGCGAAGATTTCTTTAACTTGAAATTGCCCGAATCCCCATACCATTCGCGCAGAGAAGGGATCACTTCCGGCTCAGCATTGCGCTCCGGTGTCTGCTTATGCAAGCCCGGAACGATAACAGGAATGCTTCCAGACAGCAGCTTCCGGTCTGGATTATTCTGATCCTCCACCTGAATCATCAGATTCACCCTGGCGTCTACTAGCGGTGTACGGATGTTGCCATCACGGTCGATGACAGGAATTCTGTCGCTGCCAAATACACTGACACTGTAGCCTTCCGGCACTCCTGCAGTGGACCAATCGAGCTTCGTCTGTCCGGCTTGCACCGTGAGCGCTGCCGTCACCTTGTCAATGACAGATTGCAAGTCATTCAATTGATACACCTCAAATTCAAAAAAGGAATAGCCATACAGTACTCCATCGACAGGAGCACGCTTCACACCTTGAAACTTTACATAACGAGCTTCGAGGGAAGGGAAATCAACCGTCTCCACACCGCCCTTACATTGGATGAGACCATCGTTGTCCTTCACATTCGTCCAGTTCTGAGCGTCATCCGATACAAGGATTTTGTATGTATCGGCCGGCGTTTGCCAACGGATTACGACACGATCGAATGCTTTTTTCTCTCCGAGATCTACATAGAACCATTGATCATCTTCCTTCGCCGAAGACCATCTTGTATTCCCTTTTCCGTCTACAGCCAGCTCAGGCCCCAAATAATCTACTTCATTACCGGAGGAAAAGGCTGGCTTATGCAGAGCTAGATTCGTTCCGCTAAATGTAGCAGCCGCGAGGAGGCGAGCAGCTTCCTCATTGGAGTCCCCAATTGGATTCGGAATGATATTGCCGTCCTTGTCATACACGACATCTGTAACGTTCGGCGGAGTCGCATTCCCCTTATCTGGTATAGATAGGACTGGGCCTTCATCTTGATGCCCCACCTTTACATTCTCCTGCCCGTTTGGTTGAGCGTACGCCTTAGGCTGCACTACTGTAAGCGTCGAGGTCATAACAACCATCAAACTGAGCAGCATCGAAACCGCTTTCAAATACATGGATCTCTTCATTATTTCCCTCCATCTCATCTCGTTATCGGATAGCATAGTCCCTCCTTCTTCCTCCCTCCAATCTCATGCGCCCAGTTTCGCAAGCGCTTTCTTTTTCTTTCCTCTCTATCATATTACAAAAAAATGCAACTAGAAAGGAGGAACTTTCCAATTGCATTTCTTTTTTTGAATTTCTACTCCGCTATGAATCATTTTTTTCGCTGCTGGGATGCATGAATCGCTTGAGCGAATCGCGCTATTCCTAACCCAATCTCATCCTCATGCGGTCTTGCATACGTAAACCGGACATACCCTGGTTCTGAACCGTAGACCGTTCCGGGATTATAGAGAACCCCTCGCTTTATGCTTTCCTCTAGCAATTTTGCATCAGGAATCGATGTTTTTACTTTGCACCATAAGTGCAGACCTCCTTGTGGAAGGGAATACGCCACCTCCCCTGGAAGTTCGCGCTGCAGCGCATCGATAAGCAAGTTCCGTTTCTTGAGGAGTTCCTGCCGCAGCCGTACCAAATGGCGGTCAAAATAAGTTTCCGACAGCAAACGTGCGGCGATTCGCTGCGGCAGCACACTCATTCCGAAGTCGATTTGCTGTCGTTCAGCAGCAAGCCGCGTGATAACAGACTGCGGGGCAACCATCCATCCGATCCGCAGGCCTGACGCTACAATTTTGGATAATGAGCCAATATAAATGACGGTATTGTTTGTATCAATCGATTTCAACGTTGGCGGTGGATTGCCTGTGAAGGACGTCAGACTGAACGGATCATCCTCCACAATGGGAATGCCTAAGCTGCCGCAAATCTCAAGCAATTGTTCCCGTCTAGAGGGGTCAAGTACACGGCCCGTTGGATTATGGTAATTCGGATTCACGAATATCATCCGTATGTTGTGCTCTCGATACAAGGACAATATCCCTTCCGGACATACCCCCTTCTCGTCTACAGGCAGCCGAAACAAGCGCAAGCCCGCCGAGTGAAACATAGGCAGAGAATAATAGTAGGAAGGATCCTCGATCGCGATCGCATCCCCAGGCTGAAGCAATCGGCGAGTTATTAAATAGAGCGATTGATGAGACCCTGATGTAACGAGAATCGATGATGCTGTCGTTCGAAAGCCGCGATATTGATGTAAAGAAGTGGACAGAACCTCCCGCAGCGGCACATAGCCCTGAGGATCGTCATAGCTCATGTCCTCATGCAGCAGATGCTCGCTCAAAAGCATCCGCATCTCTTCATTTGGCGACAAATCGGGTGACAGTTCTCCGCTGGCAAAGTCTATACAGTTGCTGCCCGAATCCAGTGCGGAACGAATCAATTCGGCGTATACAGGATCAGGCTGGACTAGCTTGCAGCTATCTAAATATTGATGCCAATCTGGCGTTTGTTGAGAGTCTGCCCCCCACTTCGACTTGCTTACTCGAGTACCACTACCGACCATGCTTTCAATAATGCCTGCAGCACGCAGCTCTTCATAAGCTTGAACGATTGTGCTTCGATTTACATGTATTTGCTCGGCAAATTTGCGTTCCGATGGAAGGACGCTTCCCGGAGAAAATTCACCGTTATAAATGCTGCGCTCGATATATGCGGCAATCTGCTGATATAGTGGTTGATTGCTGGAACGATCCGGTTGCCACATGGAAATACACCTCTTGCTTTCTTGGTCTGTGATTTTTATCACATATAATTAAGTATATCATTGCTCTTCGTGATCTCGTACTGACCCTTTTCATCGAAACGTTGTCAACTCTGTGTCAGTCTCTTGAACATGGATGACCCCGCCCTGTTGAAATGGATGGCGACATCCCCTCCAGTCTGCTCTAAGATAATGCTGAACGTGAGAACTTCACTTGACTGGCTGCCAGTGCCATATGACAAGAGTATGTACGATGTGTGCAATGATGTGTGCAATGATGTGTGCTGCGATGTACGTACAGCCTCGTCAAGCTCATAACCTAACGCTTTTCATAACGACTGAATCTTAACGAGTACCACACTAACAGCACCACATAACGTGAAGACATTCACATTATTCGAATCTCACAGACCTTTTTCTTGTTGCACGACGATCACATTTTCATCACAAGGAGGCCTCCATGGATCAGGTCATTCTCGCGCGAATCCAATTCGCATCAACAACATTATTCCACTACATCTTCGTCCCCATGACGATTGGACTGGCGTTTTTAATCGCCGTATTAGAGACGCTCTATGTCGTCAAGGGCAAGGAGATTTATAAGCAAGCTGCCTTGTTCTGGAGCAAATTATTTCTGATTAACTTCGCAGTTGGCGTCGTCACCGGCATTTTGCAAGAGTTTCAGTTCGGGATGAACTGGTCGAATTATTCCCGCTTCGTCGGTGATGTGTTCGGGCCATCGCTTGCCATTGAAGGTCTGCTTGCCTTTTTTATGGAATCCACCTTCATCGGCTTATGGGTGTTCGGCTGGGAGCGCTTATCGAAGCGAGTTCATCTCGCTTGCATTTGGATCGTCTCGATCGGTACCGTGTTGTCCGCGTTCTGGATCTTGACCGCCAACTCGTTCATGCATGCGCCTGTCGGATATGAATTCAACAATGGACGGGCAGAGATGAGCGACTTCTTCGCACTTATTACGAATCCGCAATTGTGGCTGCAATTTCCGCATACGCTGTTCGCGGCATTCGCAACCGGCGCCTTCTTCATGGCAGGCGTCAGCGCATGGAAGCTGCTCCGTGGACACAATCCGGACATGTTCCGCCGTTCGTTCCGCGTCTCGATTACCGTTGCCTTGATTTCGTCCGTCATCGTTGCCTACATTGGGCATGCACAGGCGCAGCATCTGCTCACTTCTCAGCCGATGAAGATGGCAGCGGCCGAGGCGCTCTGGGATACGAGTGAGGATCCGGCACCGTTCACGTTATTTGCCACAATCGATACGGAAAAGAAAGAGAACTCGTTCAAAATCCAAGTTCCATATATGCTCAGTCTGCTATCGTACAACAAGCTTAGCGGCAGTGTAGAAGGGATTAATCAGATTCAAGCGCGTTATGAACAGAAGTACGGACCAGGAAATTATATTCCATCGGTCAAAATGACGTTCTGGAGCTTCCGCATGATGGTTGCCGCAGGAGGGCTCATGTGCCTTGTCGGCATTTACGGCCTGATATTATCCCGCAAGAAGAAGCTGGAGCAGCGCCCATGGTTCTTGAAGCTGATGGTTGGCATGATCGCCTTTCCGTTCCTCGCCAATTCGGCGGGATGGCTTATGGCCGAGATGGGTCGTCAGCCGTGGGTTGTGTTCGGAGTTATGCGTACAGAGGACGCCATATCGCCGACAGTTACGGCGGAAGAACTTCTCTTCTCGCTCATTGCGTTCACGACCATTTATGCGGTACTCGCCATTATCGACGCTGTTCTCTTCGTCAAGGTGATACGTAAAGATGAGCAGATGGAAGAACCGGAGGAAGAAGATATGAAGAATTACGATCCATTTGATAAGGAGGTAACGCATGCTATCGCTAAATGAGTTATGGTTCATACTCGTCGCCGTGCTGTTCGTCGGCTTCTTCTTCCTCGAAGGATTTGACTTCGGCGTAGGCATGGTCGCCAGGTTCCTCGGGAAGACGGATCATGAGCGCCGCATCATTATCAACACAATCGGTCCTTATTGGGATGCGAACGAGGTATGGTTAATTACGGCTGGGGGGGCTATGTTCGCTGCCTTTCCGGAATGGTATGCGACGATGTTCAGCGGTTTCTATATCCCGTTCGTCGTGCTGCTGCTGGCGCTTATCGCGCGCGGTGTCGCGTTCGAGTTCAGGGGCAAGCTGGATTATGGCGCTTGGAGGAAAGCGTGGGATGCCGCGATTTTCATTGGTAGTCTGCTGCCTCCTTTCCTATTCGGTGTCGTATTCGCCAATATCATTCGCGGTGTGCCGATTGACGGGAACAAAGAAATGGTTGGGAGTGTGCTTGACCTGCTAAATGGCTACTCCCTCGCTGGCGGTGTGGCCGTAGTCATGATATGCATTCTGCACGGACTCGTCTTCATCACGCTGCGAACCACCGGCAACCTGCGGGATCGGGCACGGAAGGCAGCTCGCGATGTCAGCCCGGCAGTTGTCGTCGTCCTGCTGCTGTTCGCCATGATGACGTATGTCAGCACTGATATTTATACGGTTCATGGCAGCGGTTGGCTTATCCTGCCGCTGTTAGCTGGGGGCGCATTGCTCTTGGCCATGTCATTCATTAAGCGTGAGCGGGATGGACTGGCGTTCGCCATGACAGGAGCCGTTATCATTCTATCGGCCGTGAGCATGTTCATCGGCTTGTTCCCACGAGTGATGGTCAGCTCGATCAGCCCTGAGTTCAATCTGACGATTATGAATGCGGCTTCCGGCGCTTACTCGCTGAAGGTGATGACATATATCTCGCTGACGATTCTGCCATTCGTGCTCGGATATCAAATTTGGAGCTACTACGTCTTCCGCAAGCGGATCGACGATAAGGAGCATCTGGAATATTAAAGGGAAAAGCGAATAAAACAAAGTAAGAGGAGATCGAATCCATTTCGGATTTGTTCTCCTCTTGCTCTTTCTTTTACTTTACCCTCTCCAACGAAAATGTTGTACAAAATACATCATTATCTCGAATAGAATGTCTGAAACGAGCTTCAGGTTGTACCAAGTGCAACAATTTTTCTTTTTTCTCTACATATTAAGAATAGAGAAGGGGTTATGTTGAATCGAATGCAATATGATAGTGAACTTGTAACCTCAATATGCCCAAACTCTTGCAACTTGTACAACATTCACAGCAATGACCCCAAGAACAGCTTTTTCACGCTCAAGCTTTGATTCCGTAACGCTCGCGCAGCATGTTGATGACCGCATGCACTTCTGCCTGCTCCGGCAGCCACAGCCCTGCTGCAGCTTCCTCCATTTTGTGGTTCGATTGGCGTTCCCGTATCACTTGCTTCACGGCTTCTATAAAAGCTTGCGCCGCTCCTTCTCCCTCATCGGTGCCTAGCGATGCCAGCTCTTCCAGACTGCCTGTCTTATCTTCCGTCACGACAGGATGATCGGCTTGCTCCATGCCGGCTGCCGCACGTTCATAGAAGGATCTAACGAGCTCGGCGCTCTCCTTGCCCGATCCCTCGCATATGACGAATGCCTGCACGACAAAGGCATGCGCTTGACGCCGCTGTGCAATGCCGCAAAATTTGATGCCGCCTATGCTGAGATCATAATCACCAGGACAGTATGCGCCATCGATTTCACCCTTGTCGACCGTATAGCCCGTGTTCTGTAGAGCAAGCTTGATCAACTGATACATGCGCTCATAGTCCGAGCGAAAGCATTTGTCGCCCAGCCCTTCCTTTGGCAGTATCAAAGAAATATTCACAACGCCCAAATCGAGCGGTACGGCAGCCCCGCCCGTGTTGCGAACAGCCGTTGAATAGCCAAGCGATTCCAGCCATTGCTGCGCCTCTGCCGCATGCGGCAGTCTGCTGTCACGCAGTCCCATCACGAAGCCCTGCGGATGACGCCACAGGTGACATACAGCGGGCCCGCCCTTGCCTGTATATCTGCACAGCAGCTCGTCCAATGCAAAAGGATACAGAATGTCGGTTTCCTCCATCTGTTGCGTGCGATCTAACAAGAGAATATTGTCTAGCCCTTCATCCAATGTAAATGAAGTCGTACATTCCGCCATTTCTGCATCCCCCTTAAAATCATGAAACTAGTAAATCTCTTATTCCCATTCGGAGTCCAACTGTGATACTGCTCATGCAAACAGCATGTTTTTATCTTGAACTCCCCTACTAACTAAGTCGATTAAACGCATTCAATTCAAGCTGTAAGTATCTTAACATGGATGAGTACATTACGGAAAACAAGAGACCTATCCTGACATCACGCTGATTCATTTTCCACTAGTACGCGACTTGCCGTAACCGTTAGCTGCACATAAAATGCCCTACAAGCTATCAAGAGTAAGCACGTGTTGTATTCAAAAAGCTTGATATCTGTTGTGACCAATGAAAAGACATCAACATGTTGGGTAGACGTTCATCCAGCAAAACATCAGATAGTGGAAACTCTTTATGGAATGCTGCCCTAAAGAAGCTTTAGGCTCTCTTTTTTCTATTACTAGGCAGGATATTTTTTAGCTGGCATGCTCAGCGGCGTGTTCCAATCTATGTTGTAAGCATTGTCGGAGTTTTTCAAAAGATCCGTATAAATTTTCTGTCTTCTCACAAGATTGGAGTTCGGGTCGCTCGGGCTTTCCTCAGACCAGTATTGATAGCCAAGGAGATAATTGTCTATCGCTGTTCCTTGACGACAGTCTTGCGAATATCTACAATTTGTGATAAAAGGTCATTAATACATAAAACCAGTCGTAAGTGGCACCAAGACTGCGATAAAGGAGCGAGCGAACGATGGAATGGAAAGAGATTACGACAGTAGACGCGTGGGCAAAGCTGTTGGCGCAATCGGCGGAGCGCGGGGTTGTCGTGCTGAAGCACAGCACCACCTGTCCCGTAAGCGCGAATGCGCTGAATGAGTACGAGCAGTATTTGCAGGGCAATCCGAACAGCGATATTGATTATGTTCTTGTCAAGGTAATAGAGTCCCGCCCCGTCTCCAATCAGATTGCCGAGGATCTAGATGTGAAGCATGAGTCGCCGCAAGTCATTTATGTCAAAGACAAGATAAAATACTGGACGGCTTCCCATTGGGCGGTAACGACCGAGCATATGGCAGCGGTTTTGGATTAGAATGGCCATAAAAAATAGAACCCTTTCCGGAAGACCTGGGACGGGCTCTTGTCTATCATGGGTGAACACGACTATACCCAATCTAGAACTTTTTCTCGAGTAGAACTTCTCCGTTGTCGCTTCCCGTTACGATATAAATTCTTTTTTTATATTTCCAGATATCATTTCGCTAACCATATTATATATACTAATCGGGTCATGATTCTTTAACCTCGTTCCATCCAGAAAGCCTAGCTCATAGTTATCATCGGGCATTTTTTCAGTATTCATGTCAGTTTACGCTGTCTTTTTGAAAAAGAAAGGTTACGCAGCAGGATTTCTTATGTATGAGAAATTGCTATACGCTTCTTGCTCCTAAAGAAATCCGGCAGATTCGCCGATGATATTCAAAGATAGGGAATTGTGGATGATCATTCCATCCTAGTATAGCACTCGCATAGAGAGAAAGAGGGTAAAAGAGAAACGATGAAATGGCAGTGGCACAAAATCGCAATCGCAGTAGTCATAGGGTCCACGCTGGTCACCGGATGCAGAGACGGGTCGCAGGGCGGCTTGGACAGCAAGCAAGAAGGAGCCGATAGTACGACAGCTCAGCAGACCGCGGAGAAGTCTAAGCCTAAGGGCACGACGTTCACCAGCTTCGACGGGACAATACAGCTGACCTTGCCGAGCTCCTGGAGACAAAATAATGAGATCAACAATATGGCGCAGTTCGCTGCGTATTCTCGGAGCGATAACCGGTTCGTCGCCGTGAACAGTACGTTGAAGGCCGATATGGCGGAAGGGGCAACGATTGACGATATTGTCGATCGTACCATCAGCAATAATAATACGATCACGATGGAAGATATGGAAGTCATTGATATCCGGGATGCTTCCCTCGGCTCTGACGCAGCCAAGCAGTTGGAAATTCGCGGGATTGGCAACGGAACCAAGGAGAAGATCCATCAACTTGTTACGATAGTGGGGAAAGGGGACTATTTCCATCTGATCGTCTTTTGGACAAAGGAATCCAAGTTCGACAAATACAAGGATGAATTTGAACAGGCCACGCAAACATTCAAGGTGCTGAAGGCAAGCGACTCGGAAGCGGCGGCCACAGCCCCGGCAAAACCGAAAGTGTTCAAGAGCGCCGACAGTCGGATGGAACTGACACTAACGGACAATTGGTTGGAATATCCGTTGAACGAAGAGGCCGAGATATCCGCCGTCTACCCAACGGGCAATGAATTCGTCATCGTCATTCCGGACGATCGCGAGGAGATGGGAGATATCAAAACCCTCGAAGACTACTATGACGTGCTATATGAGAATAACTATAGCGAGTTCGCATCAGAGGGGGCTGTAAAAGAGCCGAAGAGGGTAAACATCAACGGCTTGCCTGCCTTGCAGTTCGAAATCCAAGGCGTCTTGGAGAACAAAGAAAAAATTGCGATGATCATTACGCTGATTGAATCGCCAAAGCAGTTCACGCAGATACAATTCTGGACAGCCCCGTCGAAAATCGAGCAAAAGCGCGAGCGTTTCATCGAAGCCGCAGCTTCCTATAAGGAACATGATGCTTAACGGCGGTCTGTAAGACAACAATCAGTTGGCCGGGGATCTCCGCTGGGAGATTCCCGGATTTTTTATACAACGGATTGTAATACGAAGTCCGCCACCCCTCCCCATCACACGAGAACTTAAGCGTGGAAGCGAGGTGCGAGACTACTTTGCCGATCCTTATTATTTATGGCATCGAGGTTCAAACGAGAACGCAAACACCCTTCTCAGAGAATTTTCCCAAAGGGGCATGACTTTGCACAGAGATGACGGAAGAACAGTAGCTGATGCTATTCAATTGATCAATGTTCGACCTCGAAAATATCTTACTTGGCGTTCGTCTTACTAAGCTTTCATAAAAGAGATGTCGCACTTAACTTGACAATCCGTTATACGTAAAAAACCGCTTAGCCATACCGCTAAACGGTTCTTATTCCTACATCTGAATCGATTCAATCATTTCATGAACGGCCTTCTGCCATTCCCCCTGCTCATTAGCTGGAGCGCTAAATTGAATTTCAAGTAGAGCTCCATTTAGTTCCGCCCAACCGACGAGACGATAAGTGTTCCCTTTCTGGGAAGACATGATAACCTCATTGACTGCAATGTGCTTCCCATGAACGAGCAGCGTTTCATCTTTCAACCACTCTAGCTTTTCTCCTTCGCTGTCTTGTTCCAAAATCCCCTTCATCTTTATTCGACCCTCATCGATTCCAGCATCGGTCACGAGCTGTTCTGGATCATGCTGTATCTCAAGCTTAACTTTCTGGCTGCTATCCGTGAAAAACAAGCTTCGAGTTCGATGTCTCACTCGTTTGCGCCTCTGATCCCTGCGGGAGCTTCAATGACATCAAATTCGAGAATACGTGAATTCTTCCTTCCTCTGGAGCCTTCGTTTCCGCAGTCTTATTCTCTTGTTCTGCTCGCCCTTGCTCCTGCTCCCCCTGCTGCGGAGTCAAAGAAACATTCTTGGTCTCACCAGCATTCTTCTCCTTGCTGCCTGAGAAGCTGCACGCAGAAATGCTGACTGCTACCGAAAGCAACAATAAAACCATCCACTTTTGCAACCTGTTTCCATCCCTATCTCTTCGCATTTGTGCTCCCCCCATCCGCGTCTATTCATTTAAATAGGTCGTCACACGGTTTGCGATTAACTCCGCAACTGCTTGGGCCGATTTTTGACCGTTATAGTAAGCCTTCGCTTCCTCTTCGATGATCGATTGAACTTTCGAATTATCCATTATTGCGGTGTTCGCATCGGCCAGCATCTGCATGACCATGTCAATGTCTGCCTTCTGAACTTGGATTGCGGATCCCGTTGGCGATTCGACAGTGCCTTTGTCCTCAAGCTCCTTGAGCATCTTCTCGTTAACCTTTTTATTGACGGAGAACCCTCGCAGTCCAGGCATGGTCTGTATTTCCTCAGACAATAAGAACTTCATGAAATCCCATGCTTCCGCCTGCACCTTCGAATTCCGATTCATCCCTAATTTATTTGATGCCACGAAGGTGCCTCCGGCCTTCTGTCCAGCCGCAAGCGGCTTGCGATAAATCTTCCCTTGCTCATAGAACATCGTTGGCCCACTGAAATAATCTTCCGGCGAAGTAATCAAATTAGGTGCAAAAAAATAATCTCCTGCGCTCACTTCCGCATCCGTCACTACCTTCTCCGCATACATCGTCTTCACTTGCTCCATCAATCCGACAAATGCACTGGCATCGAAGCTCGCGGGGCGCTGCTCCTCATTGACAACGCGAGCATAGTTATCAGCGAACAGAATGTTCAACATCCTCTCAGGCGTCGTATTTCCCAACGAATACGTATGCCCGCCGGACGCTGCCAAACGCTTGCCTACTTTCGTAAACTCTCCCCATGTCCATGTGCTGTCATCGAATGTTACGCCGGATTGCTGAATTGCCTTCGCATCGCCCATAAGACTGTCCATGGAAAACCGCAAAGGAAGTTCATAGAGACCTCCTCTCATCTTGGCCCCGTCCAGAATGTTCATCTCGTACGAATTAGAATCAAAGACAGGGTCCTGCTTCATAAGTTCACTCAAGTTCACCAGTGCTTGCTTGTCTACGTATTTCCCAATCGGCAACCCGCTCACATTCAAGTCAATCAAATCGGCCCCTTTACCGGACAATAGCTCTGTAGTAGTGGTGTTCACATATTTCTCTAGATCCCCTTCTTGACTGGAGCCTTCCCCTTTGTTGTATGCCTTGATTTGAATATCCACATCAGGATGCTGCTCTCCATACAACTTCACCGCCTGCGCATACACAGGATCCGTTTGAAATACAGATAGAACTAAGGTTTTCTTCCCGTCGCGGCCCTGCTTTCCTTCCTGCTTAGACTCACCATTCTGTCCGCCTGCGCACGCTGTCAACGCCATTGCTAAGGCAACGAGTAAACCAAGCACACTCCTTTTGTTCATCCTAAACCTCTCCTCCCCATTCTCCATACGATTCATGCAGTTCAAGCGCATTACACCCTAACACGTTGTCCTTCGGTTAGCGGTTCGCTGCTCTCGACAATTATTCGATCTTTCCCATATACCCCTTGCAGCACCAGTGTTTCTTGCCCATTCGTCCTCCCTAACCGGACGGGAGCCTTGCGAACAATGAAGGTATTGCCGAGCGGTCCTGGACGCTCTTCGATGACAAGAACATAGCTGTTCTTCCCTTCCTGACGTATCGCTTCGCTCGATACGAGCATACCTCCATCTGTCTTCTCCGATTGTGTCAATTCCACACTCACAAGTTCATTCGCCTGAACATTCGGATGTTGCACCTTCACAACGACCCGTTGGCCGGAAACCGTCTGAGACGCACTTCTTCCCACCCCATCTTGCAAGGAAGCACCTCCATCAGCACCTGACATCGGACGAATGTCCGTAATAATCCCTTCAGCCGGGATTTTGGCCCCCTCATGCTCGATCTGAACATTCAACTTCTCATCGGTACGCAATTTCAGGCCTAAGTCATCCGGGATGACCATTTCGAATTGATAACCTCGCTGCCTATTCGCTATGTTAATATCTGGCCCACCACTCCCCGAAGGCTGCTGCGGTGTTGCACGAATCTGTGTCACAATACCGTCAAAAGGCGCGATGATTCGTCTGCGATCACTCGCCTCCGATTGCATCGTGGTCACTTTTCGCTCCTGAACACCAATGGCTAACCGTGCCCGCTCCAACTCCCGCTTCGTGCGGCGCGCCTGTATCTCATCGTTATTTTGTACAGCTTCAATGTAGGCATCTTGCAAGTCAGCAAGCGAGAGCCGCTGCCCTGCAAGACCAGCCTGCACGTCCAGAATATCCTGAGCAGCAGAAGGGTTCTCATAGGTGATTAACGTCTGTCCCTTCTTCACGAGATCTCCTTCCTTCACATGGACTTCCTTGATTGACCATTCCGCCTTGTTCGATAACTCGATAAGCTGCCGCGGCATCAGCCGTGCCGTACCACGCCACTCGGTTACTAACGCTTCTTGCCTCCCCAGCTCGGTTCGCACCTTCGGCAGATGTAAGGTCAGCAAGGTATTGCTCGATAGGGTAAGGAGCAGAAGCAAGCCTACGAATAGGCTGGAGAGCCTTACTATTTTTCGTTTTTTACTTGCATCCAGCGCTTCTGTAAACCCTGTAAGCATCCTATCCCTCCTCTCTCCTCTCATGAGCTAGCCTTTGATCCCCGACATTTGGACCCCTTCGATAAAATAAGACTCCGCATATAAGAACAGGAGCACCATTGGCATCATATAGATCAGCGATGCGGCAAAGCCGATGCCTTGGGCTTCCTTATGAATTCTAGATAAATAGAGTGATAACGGCTGTTTAAAGACATCTTCCAAAAAGATCAAAGGCTGCTCGACCATATTCCAATAATCAACGAACAGTAGAACAATAAGCGCCGCAATTCCCGGCTTCATCAAAGGCAGCATAATCTGATAGAAAATGCGGTAATGACCGGCGCCATCCATCTGAGCTGCTTCAACAAGCGCATAGGGAATCGAGAGCATAAATTGTCTCAACATGAACACACCGAATGCCGCGAATATTCCTGGCAAAATAATCGCGCCAGCTGTATTCATTAGTCCCAACTTGTCAGCAATAATATAATTCGGAACCAAGGTCACTTGGAAAGGCATCAGCATCGTCAGCAAATACACCCGAAACCAGCCTTCTCTACCTCTGAACTGGAGCTTGGCAAAAGCGTACGCAGCCAGTGCACTGACAACTGTCTGTCCCGCAATAATCGCCACGACCATTGCAACGGAATTCCATAACATGAACAAATACGTCGGCGTCTCTAGCAAAACGCTCCCATACTGCTCGAAGGACAGCCAATCCGGGATGAGTTTCAGATTCACGAATACAGCAGGCTCTCCTTGCGTAACAACTGGCATTTGACCCACTAGGCCGTAATTGCCGCGAATTTCCTGCTCCGTCATCAGTGAATTTGTGAAAGTTATCACAATAGGGAATAGCATGATGAGCCCGATGCATGCCATCACCAGCGTGACCGATAGGTTCCGAATGAAACCCGCCTTCTTCATTCTACCTCCCGTATCATTCCATAAATTGTGTATATCGCTTCTCTACTCGAAGCAACAGCACCACGATGATAAAGATCCCGATCACCATCAGTGTCGCAGCCGCTGACAGCTTCTGCACATCCATTGCAAGGAACATATTGTTCATATAATGCTGGAGCGTATAGATGCTGTCATGCGGATAATCACCTGCGATCAGGTATGTTTCACGAAATACTTTGAACGTATTCATCATCGACATGAGGACGACGAAGACCATCGTCGGCGTGAGATAGACAAGTGTAATCCCGTAACATTGACGCCACTTGCCTGCCCCCTCCAGCTCAGCCGTCTCATAGTAATCTCGCGGGATGCTTTGCAGTCCTGCAAGGAACAAGATGATGTTGTAGCCAATATGCTTCCATAGATAGAACACCGAGATCACGCCTCTCGCCCAGGCCGACTTCATCCAGTCTACCTGTTGTTCAATCCCGACAGCATGCATCCAAGCGTTAATTGATCCGTTCCAATCAAACAGTACTTGCCACACCATCGCAACAGAAGCAACGGGCACAACCAACGGCAGCATATAAGCCATCCGAAGCCATTGGCGCAAATAGAGGTTCCGGTTCAGCACGAGTGCGATCCCAAGTGACAGGATGAGCATCAACGGGACATTTACCGCCGTGAACCAGAACGTATTCGAGACAGCTTTACGATAGGAATCACTGTTCAACAGCTCCTCATAATTGGCGAGTCCAACAAATGAACCGCCAACTGTTCGATCCAATACCGAATAGACTAGCCCCATCCCGAACGGAATGAGATAGAATAAGGCAAAGCCAATGGCGCTCGGCAGCAAGAATGTTGCTGCTACCAGTCCTTCTCTGCGGCTTAGACGATTCCGCTTCATGACTTCTCCGATGGGAAGAATGCAACACTTGTACTGCCATCTTGGAGATTCACTTGGAACATCTCCTTGCCATCCGCTACACGCTTGTAGATGACGATAAATTGACCGATTCCTTGTACTTCACCTGGCTGGGTTCCTGCCACTTCAGGCTGATATCCATCAATAGACACATCCAATTGCTTCAAGAATGCATTAGCCATCGCGATCGCTTTCGATTTCTGCAATTGTGAAGCGTGCGGAGCGTATGGCTCTAAACCAATCATTTGCACAAACTGAATCTGTCCTGTCTCCACATCGACATTGGCTACAACCTCTTTATGCGTCTCCGCGAATGTCTTTCCTTTTTCCATTAGAATGATGTTAAATCTATGGATCTTTTCCCCTCCATTGATTCCTTTGGCAATTTGTGCGCTTGCGATGTCGAAATCCTTCGTCTCAGGGAACCCACAGTAAATGCGTGCAAGCACTTCTTGCGCTGTCTTATTGTCGCTAATCTCATCCGCATATAAGTTCGTAGTAACATAATCTGAATCCTCATCCTTCGTGATGAAGCTGCGCACATCTTCCGTCCCGGATAGATTGAGCAAGGCACGAATCTGCGCAGCTACGGTAGGCCCGGTATAGATGACAATCGGCGCGAGGAGTACAACCGCAAGCACGCATGCTACCATGCGAATGTTCAGATTTGATTTTGATGTTTCTTTGTTTTTTTCATTGCGATATCGTTCGTAAGAAACTTCTTGAATGCGCTTCTGCATGTCAGATGGATTTTCCATTGCTTCCGCACAATCCTGAAGCTTATCGCGCAGTTGTTGTTCAATGGACATAAAGTTCCTGCTCCTTTTCTGATTCAAGATAAGGGCTGAGCTCGCGAAGCTTCCCTAGTGCAGCATGATGCCTGGATTTGACTGTGCCTACGGGAATGTCCAGCAATTCAGCGATTTCATCGAAGGTGTATTCGTGATAGTAGCGCAGAATAACCACCGCTCGAAGCTTATAGGAGAGCTGATGAACCATGGTCAACATCTCCTGATGGGTCTCGGCCTCCAAAATCCGGCGATCCGAGAACATATACTCTTCCCTCTCCAAGAGCTTCTTCTTCTCGAAGATTCGGAACCGCCTCCAGCTTTTTGTTCGCCACTTCTGCATTTGCTTCAGCACGATTCCATGCATCCAGAATCGGAAGGGACGGTTCGTATCGTAATTGTCGATGGATCGCCAGAGCTGAAAATATATCTCGTTCATAACATCTTCGATTTCATTCTTTTCCGTCATCAAAAAGACAACGGAGCGGTAGACTTCGGGGAATGACCATTCATAGATCACCTGAAAAGCAGACGAATCCCCTTCCTTCATCCGTTCAATCCAGTGCTCGATATTGATATCTTTCATGAAAAAAGGGCCCTCCTTGGTAAGCTTACAACCTATATTGCCTCGATCATCTGAAAAGGTTCGGTACTTTTCTACTTTTTTTCTTTGTATTCGATTATATCGCTAATGAAGCCCTGCGTCGGTGTCGGCATCGATACAGATCAGGAGCTGTCGAACATAAGCAAAAAGACGTGAATGAGAAATTTTCTTCTCACGCACGCCTTGTTCACTTCAGTCACTTCAGCATCAGGCACCGATTATAGGGTACGGAACTTCAACTTGGTGCAATCAATAAGGAACGAATACGTTCTTGTCTCCTTCGCTCCTTTTACGGATAATGCAAGCGACAAATTGACAATATCTCGATCCTGCAAGCCTTGATTGCGGATCCAGCCATGCAGTTCCTTCTTTGGACGAATCGTTTTGTTCGAAAAGTCCGGATTATCTAAGGAAATCTCGACCGCTTCTGCTGTTCTCCCTTTAACGCCGATGTTCGCTTTCGTTATTACTTTTTGCATATCAAGTGTAACCTTGTCTTTATCCGAATTGTTTGTAATCGTCACTTCGAAGTCCGTAGCCTTTTCCGTAACCCGAATCGAATGAACCGTAACCTCTACTTCGTTAACCGTATAGCTTACTGGCAGCTTGTCCTGCTTCTTGTCACTGCTGCCATGGTTCACTCCCGTTTTCTTACGATTACGATTCTCGACCTTCGTCATACCACCATGATCGATAGCGTCTGTATTAGCATTCTTAGGGATATCTTTATCCATCGGCGTAACCTGTACCGTTCGATCGCCCATTGCCCCCGACAGCTCTCGCACTGGAAGATGATCATCTATCGATACAGGCTTGTCGATCGACAGTTTCTTTCCTTCCCCATCAAGTCCATGCTTCTCAGCATTGGCGATTATCGCCGAAGTACTTAATGCGATGCCCGTAAACAAGATAGCGCCACATAGGAAGCCCGTTTTCCATGTCTTCATGCTGTATCATCTCCTCTCGTCTCTTTCTTCTTCTCCCGATGCCGATTCGCATATCACTCTTTTATTCGACCATTCACATCGCGCTTCCATCCGTTTATCCTTATTGCCCGCTCCATCTCTCAACATGTATCTCTAGGGTTTCGTCCTGCTCTGCCTTATAGCTGCGTTCGACGCAAGCCCCCGCACCATCTACCTCCACGATTCCGTCTGCTCGGCTCACTTGGAACAGCCAATCTGTATGCAGCGGGATGCGCAGGCGTGTCGCATATGCATCCGTGTTAGGATCGTACGTCAATGGGAACCAAGCGTACAGCTTGAGATCCTGCGGCGTACCAGGCGGCACATGGACAATGATCTCCAAGTCAACATGCGTACTGAGCTCCTCTACAACTCGCAAAGGCATCGATGCTTCCCAACCCTCAAATTGTACCGTTACTTCCGTAACGCCCGGGCGAAGCGGAGTGACTGTTCCATCATCCCGAACCTGCGCGATTTGCTCATCCTCCACACGGTACGCCGCACGAAGCGCTGACATCTTGAAGCCGGAATCGAACTCGATAATCGGATTCAGCCGGCACGGAGGCCCTTCGATCCCAACCACTTGATCCCCATGCAGCGTAAGCGAGCAAGCCTTGCCACGCTTGCCGAAGAAGTGAAGAAGCGGCGCAGACACTCTCGCTGCCCAATCCTTCTCTACGTGCGCCGCACCGGGCTCATAGAGGTAGACAAGCTCGTCATCTGCTTTGTAGCCGATGCTAAGCAATTTTTCCGCTGCTTCGCGCACATGCTTCTCCATGACCAGCAGCCCTTCACGGCTGCCGAGATCGATCCAAATTTTCTTAATGGACTGCTTGGCGGTAAAGGTATGGTACAACGGCACTTCTTCCAAGGTTTCGGGATAAACGCAATACAAATAAGGCGAGATAATCCCCAGCATGCCGAATACGTCAGGACGCCGCAGCCCTATATGATACGTCACCTGCCCACCTCTTGAAGAGCCCATTAAGGCCGTATGCTCCGGTTCCGGTCGCGTGCGGAATAAGGCATCCACATAAGGCTTGACCTCTTCAATCAGGAAGCACTCATACTGATGGCCTCGCGGTTGGACTGCAAACTTGTCGTCCTGATAACGAACGCCTTCCAAGTCATGTGTGAACTCATCTGCCCGCTCCATCCCCATATTCGGAATGCCGACAATGATGATCTCTTCCATGCGCTGTTCGGCAATCAGCTTATCGGCGGCAGCGTGCACATTCCATGAATAGCCGTTGAAGGCCGGATGGAAAATATTTTGACCGTCATGCATGTATAAGACTGGATACCGCTTGTTCGGGTCTTGTTGGTAGCTCGGAGGAACATAAATGAACAGTTCTCTATCGTTATTCAGATATTCCGAGTGAAATGTTTCAACGCGCAGGATGCTTGATCCGTACTTCGTGCTCATCGCTCCTCCACCCTTTCCGTCGCTAGATCAATCCAATTCTCGACTTCGTAATGCAGCTCCAAACCATCCGTTACTCTAAATTTGCGATACGGCACTTCATGACCGTAACGATCCGTTTCATGTTTGCCCAAGCCACGTGAAATCCGGAACTCGAACGCCATATCCCGTGGCACCTTGAACGTGCCCCCATATTGCCCAGCATCGATTATCGGCAGCTCGATCCCTGCATACAGCCTTTCGGTAGGCGGCGTATTTTCGGGCACCTTTACAACCAACGTAACTGCAGCCGTCTCCGAAAGATACGGAATGACTGTAATCTCTGCATGTGCTGTGAGCTGATCATGATGATAGATGACGTGCGTCTTGCCCGACCGCTTCGGAATGAGCGTTCCATCCACGGTCACTTCTAGGATGCGAGGATCGGCCACTTCATACCGGGCGTTCAAATCCGTCATGACAAAGCCGCTGTCGTAATGAACGACCGCATTGAACCTTTGCGTCGGCCCCAGAATTCCAACCACATGGGAACCATGCAATTCAGCATGTACAGGCGTACCGATATCTCCGAAGAAATAAAGGAGTGGCGCATGAACCCTTGCGGCCCAATCCTTCTGCGCGTGTCCGGAACCGACGGCATAGTAATACATCAGATCATTCCCCGGCTCATATCCGATCCGAACGAGCGTGTCTACGACCTGCCGCACATGCTTCTCCATAACGGTAAAGCCTTCCGCGTCGCCAACATCCATCCAGATCTTGAGATCCTTCTTTTCCGTATAGATATGACTTAGCCAGCGATCCTCCATCGTATCCGGATTTACACTGACAACGAACGGACATAAAGCCCCGATCATGCCGAATGTATCGGATTGGCGGAATCCGATATTGTAGGACACCAAGCCGCCAGCGGATGACCCCATCAAAGCCGTATGCTCCTTGCCTGGAAGTGTACGGTATTCTCGATCGATATAAGGCTTCACTTCCTCTACGAGAAACTGCTCATACCGCTCTCCTTGGTTCGCTGTGTTGAATAGGTTGTGCCCATCCGGATTCGCATGCATGTACTCCGCAATCCGTGCATCTTCGATATGGGAAATGGCAACCACGATGATTTCCTTCATCCTGCCTTCGGCTACAAGACGATCAACCGTAAGATGGACATCCCAGGAGTCTCCCTTGTGATCCGCGAAAAATGCATGCTGCCCATCGTGCATATAGAGCACGGGATACCGCTTCTGTTCGTTCGTCCGATAGCTCGGAGGCAAGTAAATAAATACTTTTCTTCTATTAGATAAGATGCTCGAATAAAATTCGTCAATCTCAATAAGACGTGATGAATCCACTACGCATTTCTCCTCATATATTGATCTACGAGGAGACTGGTAATTTCAAAAACTTCTCCTCGTGCACAAACTCCACATCATCAATAAAGCTGTTCATAACGCCTACAAATGAATCGTATCTACTCAAGTCGAAAGTGACCCTCTCTGTATCTTGACCGAGAATTTCGGGACAGTGGCACGTACACCAAGCAATCAAGTTGGGATGGACTTTGGCGGCTTCATTGGCAATAAATTCGTTCAGTACGATGCCCGGTTGGTCTTCGAACTCGGCCAAGAAGGACTCCATCCCTTGGTTATGTTCATATATATGAATCCGTTCTTCTGGCAAGCCTGATGCCTGCTTGATGACATCTGACCATTGGTTATTGTTATAGCGATCCATGATCAGAAATTGCGGAGCTTCATTCAGCAATTCGCGGGATCGTTGAAAACCCGCTTCCACATCAGGCATAATTTTATGAAACAGCGAGTCTTCAATATAACTGTCCACAACAAACACGGGAATCCCGAAGCCGAAGTAAGGCGTAATCGTCGCAAATCGCTCCTGATCCACATTGATTAAAAATACGCCGTCCAAATTCCGTTCCATAATAACCTTGTATGACGGTTCCGTATTGTCGATTTGCATATAAATAACATGATAGCCAAGCGCACTGCATTGCTGTTCGATCTTGCTTATCGTTTTGGCATACTTCAAATCTGAGCCAAAGCTTTGTTGATCGTCCTTGAATACCAGAATTCCAATCAAGCCCGACTTCTTTACTTTTAAAGAGCGGGCTGTTCGGTTCGGCACGTATTTGAGCTGCTGCGCGATTTTTAACACCTTGACGCGCGTCTCATTCGAAATGGATTGATTCTTAACGTCATTCAATATATAGGACACAGTAGCAATGGACACACCCGCTGCTTGGGCGATATCTTTTATCGTTGTCTTCTTCATCTTATTCGACCTCGCTTGGCTTAGACTTAAACGTTTAAGCCAATTAAAGCATACCGCCCATAGGGTGTCAATTTAGCCCTTGTCTCCCGCAGACCATATCTA
Source organism: Paenibacillus sp. KS1 (assembly GCF_001680695.1). Lineage (NCBI taxonomy): Bacteria > Bacillati > Bacillota > Bacilli > Caryophanales > Paenibacillaceae > Paenibacillus > Paenibacillus sp. KS1. The sequence continues at coordinate 32,312 of NZ_MAIS01000066.1, forward strand.
GTCGCAGCTTCATTTAGCTTGATTCAGCCATCAATACCACCCAACCATATGCAGGCAAGTTAATTGTAACGTTGTTATTTTCCAACGCAAATGATCCATCTCCGAGCATCGAAGGTGATAACAACAACGAATCATCCAGCTCCAACGAAAAGGAGAACGCTCCTGCCTGCTCGCTATTATTGAAACAAATATACATTTGCTCGTCAGCATGCTGTCTTCGGATGACCAAGTGATCTCCGGATGCATAAACGAATCGGAATGAGCCTTGCCGCAGTGCTGGATAGGCGGTACGCAAAGCGATCAGTTCCCGATAAAAACGCAGCAGTCCGCCATTCTGCTTCTCCTCTTCCCATACCATGGGCTTCCGGCAATCCGGATCCGGCCCGCCTGTCATGCCCACCTCGTCCCCGTAATAAATGCATGGGGCACCGAAGAATGTGAACTGGAACAGCGCTGCAAGCTTCATTTTGCGTTCATCTTGAGCCATGGTTAACAAACGCGGGGTATCATGGCTGCCCAATATCGTGAAGGTAGCTTCACCCACTTGCTTCGGATAGTCAGCCAACAGCCTGTTCACTTGATAAGAGAACTGTTCCGCATCGATTGTCCCTTTTGCAAAGAAATCAAGAATAGCCTCCGTAGCCGGATAATTCATGACCGCGTCAAACTGATCGCCGCGCAGCCAAGGCATCGCATCATGCCATATCTCACCCAAAATATAAAAGTCCGGCTTCAATCCTTTGCATGTTCTGCGGAACTCGCGCCAGAAATCATGGTCGATCTCATTCGCAACATCCAATCTCCAGCCATCGATATCGCATTCCCGAATCCAATATTGTGCGACTTCAAGCAAGTAAGCTTTGACCTCAGGATTGAGCGTATTCAGCTTCGGCATGTGAGATTCGAAGGCGAAGCAGCGGTAAGATGCTCTCGGCTCCCGCACGAGCGGAAATTGCTCGATATGGAACCAGTCCCGATAGCGTGATGCTTCCCCATGCTTCATAACATCCTGGAACGGGGCGAACCAATAGCCGCAATGATTGAATACCGCATCCAAGATAACGCGAATCCCCCGGTCGTGGCAGGCCTTCACCAGTTTCTTCAACAGGGCCACGTCGCCAAACTGCGGATCCACCTTCAAATAATCCGTCGTGTCATATTTATGATTCGTCTTTGCCTCGAACAACGGGGTAAAGTAAATGGCGTTAACGCCAAGCTCGCTGATGTAATCCAGACGATCCAACACCCCATGGAGATCACCGCCGTAGAAATCATCCTGCCCCGGATCGTCGGCTGTCCAAGGCCGCACCTGTTCAGGATCATTGTCAGGGTTCCCGTTGGCAAACCGATCAGGGAAAATCTGATAGAACACCGTATCCTTCACCCACGCCGGCGGCTGTAGCACCTCGCTTGACCATAAGAACGGATAGTCGAAAAACGTCAGTGGATCAGCTGGCTTTTCGGCAACGAATCCCTTTTCCGTATACCATAATATCTGCTCGCCTGCGGCTAATACGAATGCATAACGGAGCCGCTTGTGCGGAGGAGCTACCTCCACATGCCAATAATCGAACAGTTCGTCACTACCCATGATGAACATGGCAGCTTCCATTGCTGTGTTGTCCCAATCGTATTTATCGCCATACAGAGCTGTGACCGATCGAAGATCGCCTTTCTTCGCGCGCAGCCGGATATGGATCGTGTCGTTATCATAAGAATAGCAATATGAATTTCCGGGTCTATGGTAAATCGCTTCCAGTAACATAACAAACTCCTTTTTGTCGCTTTTGATCACGAAGATTATTCAATGATGTAACTCGGCATCGAATCTTGCATTCACTCTTGAAGAGCGTATGCTTTCGAAGTATGTTTCTTCCAGAAACATTTTAGCTGCTCATGTAGTCTCGCCTACATTCCGCTGCTCCTTCTTCGAGTTCTTGCAAC
>NZ_MAIS01000245.1:0-1163 GCF_001680695.1 Paenibacillus sp. KS1
TGGTTTTGGATCTGGTTTTGGATCTGGTTTAGGTTCTGGTTTTGGCTCCGGTTTCTGTTCTGGTTCAGGTATAGGGTCAGGTTTGGGAGTCGGATCCGGTATTGTTTCTGGTTTTGATTCAGATATAGAATCGGACTTGGATTCGTATGTATATATTACTTCTATCTCTTTTTTTGTTTTGGATTGAGAATTGTTGCTCGCTTCGGAACTTGGTTTTTGAGATTCCGGTTTGGTTTCTGGCACAACTTTGCCGTTATTGTCCGGTGTTGTCTCTAAGATTAGGCTTTTTGCTTTATCCAGCATCACAACTGCTTCAGCTCTTGTAATGTATGCTTTTGGTTTAAAGGTATGATCCGAATATCCTACAATGATTTTTTTGGATACTGCAGCACCTACTTTGCCTTTGCTCCAAAATGCGATTGATGAGGCATCATTAAATACATTGGCTGCCTGTTCATCGTCAGTCATCTTCAATAGTTTTGACACAATAACAGCCGCTTCTTGGCGGCTTAATGGTTTGGAGCTGCGTATAGAATTGTCTTCATAGCCGTATATATAATCTTCCCTTACTGCCTTTTGAACGTCTGTGTATTCCCAATTCGATTCTTTTAAATCAATGAAACTTATGTCAGTTGTTTGACTGAATTGAAAAGAACGGTTAATGAGAGCCATGAATTCTCCACGCGTAATGGTGTTATTCGGTTTAAAGGAACCATCAGAGTATCCTTTGATCAGACCTTGAGAATTCCAATTTCTTAATTGCGTCTCCGCCCAATGTCCTACAAGATCCGAATTAATGGTTTGACCATACGCCACTCCGGTTGAGGCAAATAGTAAGCTGGTTGATAGAACGCCAATTAATAATTTTCGTGAATTATTTCCGGACATCATTTGAAACCTCCACTTTGCTGTCTTTTTCTATGATGCTCGTGTAGGAGCTGCCTTGCCACATTTAGAAATACGATTGTAATCCTACTTGGGTATTAGATAGTGATTGAGTATGAGCCAAGCTGACATGATAACCACTCCTTAAGACCTATATTATATTACTTTCATTTTATCGGCTAGATATCATTTTTTTATTAGAAAAAGGATCATTTTTCTTTTCATGCTATATAGAACCAAAAAATAATTTGAGAGCGTAAAATATCTTGTGTAAATAG
>NZ_MAIS01000192.1:0-2634 GCF_001680695.1 Paenibacillus sp. KS1
TAGCTCGTCGGGCTCATAACCCGAAGGTCGTAGGTTCAAATCCTGCCCCCGCAACCAAACCTCGTGAAATTGCAATGGTGAGGGCCCTTAGCTCAGTTGGTTAGAGCGGTCGGCTCATAACCGATTGGTCGGGGGTTCGAGTCCCTCAGGGCCCACCAATTCTAATTTCATAGATACATAGTTTTGTAAAGTGCATCTTTCATCATCAGTTCTAGCAGTTTGCTAGATTTGCATGAGATAGGTGTTTTTTTATTATTGAGGATCTAAGGGAGCCCGCTTTGCAACGTTTTGCGGAGGGGCTTCCTTTTTTGTGTCGCTATTTTCTTTTTTTGCAACGCATCGTAGGCATCGAGGACATTTTGGAGTGCAGCCTTTTCTTTTTTTGTTATCGTACGGTCATCATAATAAGTATCGCCTTCATGGCGAATGATGGTTTTCTTTGATTTAATAATGGCGCGAATCATTGGGATATCTGATTCAGATGGAACGACGTCGGCCCATTCCCAGATTCGGGTATTATTATCTCGGATGATCTCATCCCTATTAGGGAAGATGGAATAGGTCTTATCATCGACTTTCAATGTGTACTTCTCGATGAACAGCCAATTTTCAGCTTCGTATTGAATACGCAACCGCAGCCAAGATATATTTGCTTCTTTCCCTATATATAAGAAGAAACTGTTCTCATTCGCATAGTGAGGTGAAGTTTTGTCATAATACCAGGTAATACTTTTGACTTCATCTACACTTTTTCTCATCTTAGATAGTGCTTGCGCCAAGCGCTTTTCTTCCGCCGCTTGTTTACGTTTTTTCTCCAACTGCTCGGCCTCGATCTTCTTACGCTCTTTTTCTTCAATTTGCGAAATCAATGTTTTGGCGATGCCTGCTTCCTTGCTTCCGGGATGTTTCTTCATTAAAGCATTTAGTTTGTCCTTTGCGTTGCCTAATGCCCCTTTAGTAAGACTATCCTTCGCTCCGGCAAGCATGCGGTCAGCTCCATTTTTGATATCATCGATTTCTTTCTTTAAATCGTTAATTGTACCTTTCAATTGTGTATTTTCCTGTTGCAGATTTCTTACTTTAGCGGTCAGGTTCTCGTTCGCAGATACCACATCGTCATATGAGGATTGCGAGATGCTAGAACAGCCTGAAAGGAGTATGAAAGAAAAAGAAACACATAGTAGGGTAGTCATTCGCTTCACTGCCCGGATCCTCCTAGATGGTAGTAGTTTTATGGTACGACAAAAGCCCAATATTCCAATGAAAATAATGGTAACAAAATTGGTGTGAAGATAATTCAATAGGAGGAAAAAGGCCAGATGATGAATGTTCAATTGCGAACATTCACATTGATAAATTTATTGTTGACATCATATGAAGGCGTATGATATATTATATCTTGTCGGTTGCGATGTACAGTGTTTTGAAGCGAAAGTGGATGAGCAGCTTGTAGTGCGCAATGATGCAGCATATTGAACCACATGACGATGTGGCAAATATGCCGGGGTGGCGGAATTGGCAGACGCACAGGACTTAAAATCCTGCGGTAGGTGACTACCGTACCGGTTCGATCCCGGTCCTCGGCACCACGTATTGATGATGAGAACTCCTTTCCTGTTCAGGCCTTGAACAAGTGAGGAGTTTTTTGCTTTGTACTCTTTTTTAATATGAAATGATTTGAGGATTACATAATAATCGTAATAGACTGATAGATACCGACATGGAAGGGGAATGTACAGTGGGAATGCATGTACAGAATGATTGGGCGGAATTGCTTCATGAGGAAGTTAGAAAGCCATATTTCAAGCAGCTGTGGGGCTGGCTTCGAGAAGAATACGAGCGTGCAGTCATTTATCCGCCATATGAACTTATATTTTCTGCATTGAATGCGACGTCCTATGCGGATACGAAGATTGTCATCGTTGGCCAAGATCCTTATCATGGGCCAGGACAAGCTCATGGGTTAAGCTTCTCCGTTCAACCGGGTGTTAAGCTGCCGCCTTCACTTCAGAACATGTTCAAAGAGGGCGCAGCAGATGTTGGTCTGAAGATGCCGAACAACGGAAGCTTGCTGCACTGGGCCAAGCAAGGCGTCCTCATGCTTAACACAGTACTGACCGTCGAACAAGGACAAGCAGCATCACATCGGGGGAAGGGCTGGGAGAAGTTCACCGATCGTATCATTCAATTGTTGAATGACAGAGATCGCCCAATCATATTTGTTCTATGGGGAAGCCATGCACAAGCGAAGGCGAGCATGATTGATTTGTCAAAGCATTATATTGTACAAGCGCCGCATCCAAGTCCATTGTCTGCACATCGTGGGTTCTTTGGGAGCAAGCCGTACTCGAAAATTAATAATAAGCTGCGCGAATGGGGCGAGCAGGAGATCGACTGGCAAGTCCCTAATATCTAAATAAGGAATAGGCGTCATCGTGAGCTGCTTTCATGGAATAGTAAGTTGTTGTATGCTTGTAAGAAGGTGTGAGCGATATACTATGAAAGTGGTTCATGTGGCTGCCGATCATTCAGGAAAAGTCATCTCTAGTAATTGACATGGTAATATATTGATGTTATATTAAATTTGTTAATAAACACGATCTGTTAGCTCAGCTGGGAGAGCACCATCTTGAC